>NZ_QESS01000001.1:194731-209018 GCF_009012935.1 Wolbachia endosymbiont of Nasonia oneida
ATAATAACCACGGGGCTTCTTTTGCCTTTTTTTTTATTTGGTAAATTTCTTAATGTTTATGGCTAAACGACAACCGTCATCCCGCTGCTTGTTAGCGGGATCTCTTGTTAGCGCCGCGGCGGTATGACGGTTCGTGGCGGCGTGACGATAAGCTCGTCATCCCGCTACGTGTTAGCGGGATCTATGTTAAGGTATGACGGTTAAGTAAGGGATCTATGTTAAGAGATACCGCGAATGAATCGCGGTATGACGGTTCGTGGCGGCGTGACGATAAGCTCGTCATCCCGCTGCTTGTTAGCGGCTAAGGGATACCGCGAATGAATCGCGGTATGACGTAGGGATTGCATTAGCTATAATTCTTTAGTTTTCACTTTTCTTTTAACCTTGCAATGATATTTTCTTTGCCGATAAAAATTAATAGTTTAGCGAGCTCTGGTCCTGTTTCTGTTCCTGTTAAAGCTGAACGCAACTGCGTAAATAGGTTTTTTGCCTTTATATCCACTGTTTGTCGAATAGTTTTGACCCATTCTGACAACGTGTTTTCATTACAATCACCTTGGGGCAATGCATTGAACGCAATTTTTATAAGCTCCTTATCAAGAATCACAGGCTCTATATCAGATTTGCATATTTTCCACCACTTGGCCACCTCAGAAAACCTTTCTATATTGTTCCTTATAAAATACCAAAACTCTGAGGAGTCCACTCCAATTTGATTTAAACGGTCTTGCACCATTTCAAATGGCATTTGTTGCAGAACTTTGCTATTTAGCTTATATATTTCACTCAAGCTGAATTGTACAGATGCTGAGCTAAATTTTTTAATATTAAATGAATCAATCAAAGATTGCATACAGGCGCAAGCTTCAATTGGATTGGATGTTCCGAGCTTCACTAAATAACTAACTAGTGCCATCGGTTCAATTTCATCTTCTTTTATAGATTTGATATCCAACCCACCAACTCGCTTGGATATCTTGCTATCATCAAAATGTAGCAGAGAAAGGTGAGCAAATGTAGGGATTTTCGCTTTTAATGCTTTAATCATTTGGATTTGCACTGCTGTATTAGTTACATGATCTTCCCCGCGTACAACATGGGTTACATTAAAGTCAACATCATCAATAACAGAAGGTAACATGTATGTGTAAATTCCATCTTCTCTTTTTACCACAGGGTCGCTTATGCTACTGGTTGCAATATTTATTTCACCTTTAACTTCATCATTCCATTTAACAACTTCATTTCTATCCAACTTAAATCTAAAATGTGGTCTTCTTCCTTCTTGCTCATAATGAATTTTCTCTTGCTCAGTTAGAAGTAACGCGCTTCTGTCATATACAGGGGGAAGTCCTTGTTTTAACTGCAATTTTCGTTTAATGTCTAACTCTTCTCTTGTTTCATAGCATGCATAAATATGCCCTTCTTTTATTAACTGCAAAAACACCTCGTTATAGCGCTCAAAGCGCTCTGATTGCTTGAAACTTGCATCCCAATCGATACCAATCCATTTTAGGTCTTCTATGATATTATTTATATATTTGACATCTGAACGCTGAAGGTCAGTATCATCAAAACGGAGTAAAAATTTTCCATTTTGATTGCGTGTGTACATCCAACAAACCAAGGCAGTTCGTACGTTTCCTACGTGGAGGTAGCCAGTTGGGCTTGGAGCGAATCTTGTTAGCATTTAAATAGCAATATTGTTTACTCTAATTTATTTTAATTTTATATAAATATATGGCTAGAGCAAGCGAGATCTGCTAATACAATTGAGCAAGAGAAGAATAAGTATGGCTATAGCATTGTGGCACCTTTGATATTTGATGGATTAAGACCATATGATAAATTCAAGAAAATTCACAGCTTGACGACAAAGGCTAATGTAGCATTATATTGGTATCATGACTAACTTAGAAAAGATGAGAGAAAAACTGCAAGATCAAATAAATTATCATAATGTCTTATATTATCAAAAAAGTAAGCCAGAGATAAGTGATGCTGAATATGATGAACTGAAGAAAAAGTTAGCTGCAATAGAGGCACAACTTCCAGAAGCTTATGCAACACAAGATAGTATTGGTGCTCCACCTGATGAGAGGTTTTCTAAGGTGGAACATCAAGAACCTATGCTTTCTCTTGAGAATGCTTATGATGAACAAGGTGTAGAGAAATTTTTGTCTAAAATAAAGAGGTTTTTAATTGAGGACAAAATAGAGATATTATGTGAGCCAAAAATTGATGGGTTGTCGTTTTCTGCAATTTATGAGGATGGAAGATTTGTTAAAGCTGCAACTCGAGGTGATGGTTTTGTAGGGGAAGATGTCACTCACAATGTTGCAACAATAAAAGGCTTTCCTAAGTTTTTGCAAGGTGTGCAAGGAAGACTAGAAGTAAGAGGTGAAATATACATCAGTAACAGCGACTTTTTAAAGTTAAATGAAAACGATGAATTTGCCAATCCTCGAAATGCAGCCGCTGGTTCTCTAAAGCAATTGGATGCAAACATTACAGCAAGCAGACCTCTTAGATATTTTGCTTATTCTTTGATTGGTGGAGCAGAGAAAAGTCAAAGTGAGGTACTAAATAAGCTTGAGGCACTTGGTTTTTGCGTAAATGAGCATCAGTCCTTAACGAGTAGTTTAGATGGAATGCTGAAGTTCTATAACGAGGTCTATAACTGTCGCTATAACTTGGATTATGATATTGATGGAATAGTCTATAAAGTAAATGATTTGGTACTACAAAATCGTCTAGGGAATACTCACAAAGCACCGCGCTCAGCACTTGCATACAAGTTTTCTGCGGTTTATGCAAAAACAAAGTTAAACAAGATATTTATACAGGTGGGCAGAACAGGGGTTTTAACTCCAGTTGCAGATTTAGTGCCAGTTAATATTGGTGGGGTGCTAGTTAGTAGAGCAAGTCTGCATAACCAAGATGAGATAAAACGTAAAGACATAAGAGAGGGAGATATTGTAACAATTAAAAGGGCAGGTGATGTAATTCCCCAGATCGTTGAAGTAAGCAGAGATTCTCGTCTTCCAAATACACCTGAATTTGTGTTTCCTGAAGTATGCCCTGAATGTGGTAGTAAAGTACGTCAGGTTGAGGGAGAGGCGGCAGTAAGGTGTCCTGAGGAATTTGCCTGTAAAGCTCAAATAATAGAAAAACTAAAGCATTTTGTATCGAAAGATGCATTTGACATTGTTGGCCTTGGTGATAAGCAGATAGAGTTTTTTTACGACCTTGGTCTGATAAAACAAATCCATGATATTTTTACTTTAGAAGAAAAATTGGATGAATTTAATCTGGAAGAACAGTCTGGTTGGGGCAAGAAATCAATAGCTCATTTATTAAATGCTATACAAAGCAGAAGGGTAATAACTCTAGATAGGTTTATATTTTCTTTAGGTATTAGATTTATTGGTCAAGTTGCAGCAGAATTGCTTGCAGATTATTATGTTTCTTATGATAATTGGTATAATTCGATGATTGAACTGTCATCAGATAATACTGAGCTAGTAGGTATAGACGGCATAGGAAAAAAAGTGGCTGAATCTTTGGAATCATTTTTTTCTAAGGAACATAACATCAAAATGTTAAATGATCTTACTGCTTGTCTTCAAATTCTTCCTGTGAGCTCCAACTCTAGTGACTCTGTTTTAAATAATAAAATTGTAGTGTTTACTGGTAAGCTACTTGCTATGAGTAGAGGAGAGGCAAAAGTAAGAGCCAAAACTCTAGGAGCAAAGGTCAGCTCACATCTTTCTGCTAAAACTGACTACCTAATTGCAGGAGAAAAACCAGGATCCAAATATAAAAAGGCAGTGGAATTAGGTGTGGAAATTTTAGATGAAGACCAGTGGCATAAAGTGGTAAGTTCGGGAGTGTTCAAATGATACTTGGATTGTATATTAAATCAAAGTTGCAAGACTATTTAGAGAGTAGCCAATTCTTTCCATCCAAGAATCATTTTATTGACTTGCCTCAATTTTTCAACAGAAGGCAAGTCTTCTGTGCTGAGTGGTAGGCGGACAGTTTGATGTTCTATGAGCCCAATATCATGCAAAAGTGCTTTAGTGGGTATTGGGTTGCTGGCAATAAATAACGCTTCGCAAGCCTGTTGCCAGATATCTGCCTGAGGGTTCCTGCCATTGAGGCACTTCTTAACATATTCATGTGCTACATATGGCCAAACATTGGAAGCAACGGAAACCAGGCCAGCCGCACCATAGGCGGCCATATCGGATATCATATTATCATCTCCGCAAAAGACCTCAATATTTGGTGCAACTTTCTTATACTGAGTTAAAGTATCAACAGTGCCACTTGAATCTTTGATAGCCCAAAATTTTTCGTGACTGGATAAGTTGCGTACAGTTTCAGCGTGAAGACTCACTCCTGCTCTCGATGGAATATTGTAAAACATAGCCGGCACATGTGCTTTTTCAAGTAGCTTTTCAAACCATAAAGTCTGCCCCATAATTCCGGGCTTTGCATAAATGGGAGTTGTCATTAGATAGCCATGAATAGGCATACCCTTGCAAAAATCAAGCCATTCAAGAGTCTGATATAGATTCACTCCTGGTACACCAATTATAATTTTCGTATTTAATTTTAGCTTACATACGAATTCAACTAATGTACGCTTTTCAGAATCAGTAAGCGATAGGCTCTCACCTGTGCTACCCAGCAACACTACGCCATTTTCAGCTTTAACTTGCATTGTCAGTAAACGCTGCAAACTGCTATAATCTATGCTACCCCCATTGTAATTAAATGGAGTAACACAAGCAGTCCATAAAAATGTAGATTTCAACTGAAGTTATTAAAATGGTATTTCATCGTCGATTAGTTCATCTTTTATATCGTTGTCAAAACTTTCGTGTTTATCTTTTTGTTCTGTTTCACCTTGTTTGTATTCACTTGGCTTGTAATCAGAATTTGGCGCACTATTTCGTGAATCCAAGAGAGTAAGAGCGCTATTAAAATTATATAGAACCACCTCTGTTGTGTATCTTTCACCACCGTTTTGGTCAGTCCATTTTCTAGTTCTCAAAGAACCTTCAACATAAACTTTACTGCCTTTGCGTGCAAAATCTTTGACGATTTTTACTAATCCTTCACTAAAAATTACGATATTATGCCACTCTGTCTTTTCAGAGCGCATACCGGAAAGTTTGTCAGTCCAACTTTCAGACGTGGCTATTGAAAAACTTGCCATTTCTTTTCCATTTTGTGTAGTCCTAATTTCAGGATCTTTTCCTAAATTACCAACTAGTATGACTTTGTTTATGGTACCACCAGACATAATTATGCTCTAAATAAATCCTTTTATTATCTTATGTGAAAATACTATTGTCAAATTTAATTAAAAGTGCGCTTGGAGGGATTCGAACCCACGGCCTTTGCCTCCGGAGGGCAACGCTCTATCCAACTGAGCTACAAGCGCATATATATTTAAGTTATTTAATAGATAAGCCATCCAAGTCAAATTTTTGTTTTGGATAAAGCGTAAACATAATACTCCCATATCCAAAATATACATTTTGAGAATCATTCGCATGCTTTTTTATTGCTTTTTGATCTACGGTCCATACAAAAGTTACATAATTTTCAGTGACTGAGTGCACTTTTAAATCCTTAGTATTTATAAACAGTTTTCCATTTACCCATATTTTCCATGTATCGGGAGAAAGATATAAAATTGAGTCTAAACTCACTACCTTACAGTTGAAATTATCTGATACCTCCTCTTTTACAGCTCTTGAAGATCTTAAATTGAACTTTTCCATTTCATTGACCATTCTATTAACTGGCTCTTCATCAAAAAAAATGCTTTTTACGTTACTATATTGTGACAAAACGTCAAAGTCACTTTCCACTGCTTCTCTTATTATATCGTCCCGATCTGTATAGCTTAGTTTTTGATTGTTGATAAAGAAACACTCTTTTGCACGCAAATTTGCTATATCAATAAAATCGTCGATTTCTTGATTGCCAACTTTAAGAATACTTTCAAAATATCTTTTTTCTATCATCATTCCATACTGAGAATGATGACAAACCATTTCATCATTACCTTGTTTTTCTATATATACGCATAAATTTCCACTATTTAATCCTAATATTTTATGCTCAATAAAATCTTCATTGCCAATATATTGTCGGCAAGAATACTCCTTACAAATTTCTATGCTTTCTATGATATCTTCACAACTGCAATATGCATTAACATTGGAAATGAGTAGCGTAAAAATAAAAAACAGCTTTATGTTCATCACCTTATCTACTTAATATAGTATACCAATCAAAGACTATATTAGCTCTCACTATTTCTATCATATTACCACTCAAAATCTGATTCATAGTTGCAGCATCAATATTTCTCTGCTTATTTAAAATAAGAGATTTGATCATAACATAACCGGGCAGATTTGGAATAGACTGTAGAAATAAAAAAATATGCTTATCGCTGATTGAGCTTAAATTTAGGGCCACTTCACTTTTTATTACTTTTGTGCGTTCACTTTTGTTGTGGAGCTCAACTTCTTCGGGTATAGAAATTGATATTTCAGGTTCTAATATATAGTACTTTTTATATAACTTGCTAAGCTCGAAATTTAAATTTGCAATGTATCTGCTACTATGTAAATTTGAAGAGGAAATTTTTTTCCATAAATCTAGATTTTTATTTAGAATGACTTCCTTTTTTTGAATCTCAGTAATCTGTAAATTAATAAAACGTATTTTATCAATCTCAATTTGGTTTTTATTATAAATCTTTTCGTTATAGATAACAACATATGTTAATAACCCTATTAATCCAACAGATAATAACAAATACGATATAAACTGAATTGTAGCTTTTCTTTTTAATTGAGAGATAGTCATTAATCTACATTGCCTCTCCTATTTCAACATCAATAGATAGATTTTGCTCTTTATCAGCAGGTAAGCTAGAAATATTAATGTCATAGGTACGAAAATTATCGTTTAAATTTTTTCGTAGTTTCTCGTATTGATGAGAAATATTTTTACCGGATTGAAAATTAAACTTTAAAGTTGTGGTAATATAACTTTTTGCCTCATTATAATTCCATTCAAATGATCGAAGCTCTATACCTGGTATTTTTAACTTTTCTACATACTTAACTTGTGTCAGAGGAGAGTATTCTATTTTTGATAAAATATTATTGATATTAATAAAATCATAAATTTCATCTATTTTTTTTACATTATAGCTTTGGCTAAGTTTTGTTAATTGGTTATTTAAGGTGTTCTGCTTTGCTGATAAATTATCAGCGACATTGAAATTTGAATACAAATTTAGCAAACAAAGGGTGTTTGTTATAACTAAAACCAGGGCGAAGTATAGAAAAATTCGAGGAGAGTTTAAATAAAGGTAATTGAATAGATAAAATTCTTTAGTTTCCTTTGTATTAAAAATAGCTGCTAATTTATTCTTAAAGCTATGAAACAAAATTATGGTATCGCAAAAGTTATCTTTTTCACTTATAGCTAGTTCTGCTCCTAATAGTTTGCCTAACTCATATGGAGTTAATATGTTCACACTGTTCTCTGAAAAATTTATGACTGATAAACTAGCTTTGATATCTTCTGACACTATGATACAAAGGTCGATAGGGTTATTTTTTTCAAACCCAAACTTAGTTAAGGATCGAATAGTATCTTGCACTTCCTGATATATTCCACCAGCGATAATTCCTGGTAAATTATCATTAGTAAATGATGTTAAGCGCGTAAATACCATTTTATTCTCTTTAAGAACCACTTGTCTATAGCCTCCCGTTTTAGTTGCAGCAACTATAATTTTCCAATTATTAGGATCTTTATGTAGAATCTTTTTTGTTATATTACTTATTTCTATAGGAAACATTAATATTCCCTTAAAGTTGGAGCCTATCTCAATAAACACATTCAACCAATATTCTACTAAATGCTTTGCTTTTGATGAAACAAGAAGATAGCACCAGTTTTGATTGAATTTGTTTGGCTTCTCAACCAAAAAAACTGAACTTATGTCATTATTACGAGAAAAATGCTCCATCTTTGTTTTTGCTGATAGATAGGCACTAATCTTGTTTGCCCTTGTAATAAACTGTAGCGAGTAATTTTGATCTGCATGATTAAGCACCAGGTATAAAGGTGCTTTTTTATCTGACGAAAGACATGAAATTAAATCGGAAACTGCTTTATCGTTTTTGCCCTTAACAAAATACCTTTTATTTAAAGTATTATTTTTAAAATATAGTAACATTATGCCTTCTTCTCCAATAGAAAGCATAAACTTACTTTTGGATTTTGAACTAAACATATTAACAAAGCATATACTTATCTAGAATTAAAAAGGCAATTTATTGAAATTCATTAAACGTTAGAGGGAAATATTGTTATAAATTTTCGCAGCAACATTATTTATATTATAATTTTTTTTATAAAATTACCACTAATATTAAGTTATTTAGATAACAAATTAAGAAAATTCATTAAGACGAATTTGTTGTTTTTCAAATTGTAGGTAAACCTAAGCCACTTTGGCTATATCTGCCGATTGACTTTAATTAATAAGAGTTATTAATCTATTTACTATTCTTGTAATATTATTTCTAATGGTAAAGAAATATATATTTTTCTGGAACAGTTGTTATTTCAGATACAGAATTTATTGTAAGTATAGCTCTTTTTACAATAATCCGAACAGACCGTAATATGCTACTGGCCTGCTATAGCCATAAACACATATCTTATCGCATTCGGACTATTATAAGAAAGGCTATAAACTAACCATTTGCTGAAGAGCGCTCATCTTCTGTGGTACTTGATGATGGAGCAACTAATTTGCTCAAAATCTCATCTTTTGGTCCCATAGCGTAAATGACACCATCTGACATGAGGATCACCTTATCAACTACGGACAATAACGGTAGCTTGTGAGTGATGATAACAGTAGTAGTATTTTGTTTTCTTGCAATGCCAATTGCATTAATTAAGCATGCCTCTCCATTGCTATCTAAGTTAGCGTTTGGTTCATCAAGTACTAAAAGTTTTGTGTGACCATAAAAAGCTCTGGCAAGTCCAAGAAGCTGTTTTTGGCCGCCAGAGAGCGTTACTCCTCCAGGACCTCCTATTGTTGTATCATATCCATTTGGTAAGCTTAGTATTAGTTCATGTATTCCTGCAATTTTTGCTGCTTTGATTATTTCTTCAGGATTTGGATCTGGCCTCATGCGAGCAATATTAGCTTTGACACTAGTGTTAAATAACTCAATATCCTGAGGTAAGTAGCCAACATAATTACCAAAATTTTCTCGATTCCAAGTATATACATCAGCGCCATCTAGTCTGACTACACCAGATATTGGCTTCCATACACCAACAGTTAATTTTGCGATAGTGGATTTACCAGAAGCACTTGCACCAATAACACCAACTACATCTCCAGGATCTATAATGAATGATATTCCTTTTACTGTCGGCTTATTGCTTCCATAAGGAGTAAAAAATACTCTATCAAATTCCAATTTTCCTTCAGGTTCTGGTAGAGCCATCGTTTGCTCTCTTTTTGGCGATGTTAATATAAGTCTTTGTAGCCTTCCATATGACATTCTAGCCTGATTTAAAAACTTCCAAGTATGAACCGCAGCATCAAATGGTGCTAATACTCTACCCATTAAAATTGAAGCAGCGATGATGCTACCGGCAGTCTTATGAGCTGTGATTGCAAGTAATGCACCTGTTCCAATCACTGATATTTGCAGAGTTGAGCGCAAAAATTTAGTGATTCCAGTAATTACATTAGAGCGATTTTGTGCTTTAATTTGCATTGCTCGGTTCTGATCATTTCGTTTACACCAATCAGAGACTATGAATTCTGACATGCCCATAGCTTCAACCACTTCTGCATTTCTTGTTGCAACATCTATAGCATTGATATTCCGTATAGTTTCTTCGTTGGTTTCTTGTAATATTCGTTTAGTGGCAAGTTCATTCCATATTGCCATAGAGACTAATATAATAATTCCAGTAATAGCTATAAACCCCGTGGAGGTATGTATCATGAAAATCACAACAAGGTAAATTAACGACCATGGAGTATCAAACAGTGAGAATATACCATTTCCTGTAATGAAATTTTTTATCACTCCGAGATCTCGTATTGCTTCACCACTTGAAGTTGAGCTCTGCACTGACGTTAGCCTGATTGACCTTACTATCAGATCTGGTGTTGCAGTTTTATCGATCCAATCACCTATTTTTGCCATGGCTAAATATCGACAAGTTTCAAGCATTGCAGAACATGCAAATGCAGATAAAGTGATAATTGTCAGCATAGTTAGTGTTGATACACTTTCGCTCGATATCACCCGATCAAGCACTTGAGAGGTATAAAGTGGTAGGAATAACATTAATAAATTGATTCCCGCACTAAACCAAAAGATAAACCAAAATGCACTTTTGCATTTTTCTAGGCAAACATATAGAGTACTTTGCTTCAATTCTTTTTTTATTGATGGCGTAATTTCCACAATCTTCCTCTTAATTTGATTACATGCACCATATACAATTTTTATTACAAAAATATTAATAACGGTAGTTAGCTGTATGGTCCCAGAGTGTGATGGTGTGGATTTAGTATAAATAATTCTGGAGACTGTGTCCACTGATAACATATAAATTCATAAGGAGTAAGACCCTTAAGAGTTTTGAGTCTCTTTGCATAATTATAAGCCATAACAAAGTTATAAAGGTGTTCTTTAAGTTGCTGGTGCGATTGATAGTAATACTTCTTAACTGTAGCATCCTTTAAAGTTTTATTCATACGCTCGACTTGCCCATTCGTCCAAGGATGGCTAACTTTTGTCAAACGATGTTCAATAACATTCTCTTCGCAAACTCTATCAAATATATGTTGGAAAGCATACTTATGACGCTTCTGGTTTGTAAATTGTATACCGTTATCTGTCAAAATAGTATGGATTTTATACGGTAAAATTCTAATCAAATTACGTAAGAACTCAGCAGCTATGGGTTTTGTAGCACTGTTACGCAACTCAACATAGGTAAATTTGGATGTCCTATCAATAGCAACAAACAAATGTAATTTGCCCTCCTCAGTTCTAACTTCAGCAATATCAATATGAAAGTAACCGATAGGATATTGTTTGAATTTCTTTTTTGACTTAACTTCTCCATCAACAGTTGGTAATCTGCTAATGTTGTGTCTTTGTAAACAACGATGCAAGCTAGAGCGAGTCAAATGCGGAATTGTAGACTGCAGAGCGTAAAGGCAATCATCTAGTGGCAGTAGTGTATACTTGCGAAATGTAACTATTATAGCTTCCTCTTCTAGCGTTAAAACAGTTGATCTTGGATGCTTTGGACCCATATCAGCATCTTTCGTAAATGAACGTTTTCTCCACTTAATAATAGTTTTGGATTAAGGTTATAATGCTTGGAGAGTTTTGCTATGCTCTCTTTTCTATTTTGTATTGCTCTACGAATCGTCTGTGTTGTTTTGGCGCACCCATGTAATATCTGTCCCATAATGACTCCTTAAATGATGATGATAGTATACCATCACTCTCTGGGACCATACAGTTTTAGCTTACTTTAAGTGAGTAAAATATTAATATATGTGAATAGGAAATATAAACAATGGTAAAAAGAAGTATAGTTAATATTTCCTTCATTGCCTATAGCGAAGCTACGTCATACCGCGATTCATTCCATAGCTGTACGAACATTCATTTTTGAAGGTAAACTGCACAGCAAATGGTGTCATGAAAGTAGCTGACACTGGGATGGCTTTGTTGCATCGCTACTTATGAAAGGCTAACTATAATTAGGATTATAAGCAACTTATTGAAAATCTTGTTTTTTTGCAATCAATCTGATCAAATTTAAGAATAGTAATTTGTTATTTATATTAATAAATTTAATTCTATTGAAAATAGCTAAAGCATTGAAATTCTTGAATTTTAGCCAGATTAGTGAGTGGTAGTGAAATTTCTTTTACTCAAATTTAGGTATTCACTGACCGTTCTTGTTATAAATACCAGAATAATAAGCTACTGATATTCTCCACCTTTTTTATCTTTAATCCATCATAGCTAGCGATGCAACAAAGCCCACCGATTCATTCTACTGCAACGCAGAAAATTCGTACAATTGTGCATAATGTGGGGCTTCTGGCTACATTTTTCTATTGAACTCACCTTTTCTCTATGTGACAGATTTCGTATTAAATTTTAAATTTAATGCGCCTAGATATACAAGCATTCCTAGCAAAACCATAGGTATAGAAAGCAACTGCCCCATAGTTAAATCAAGCCACAAATAGCCAATTTGATAGTCTGGTTCGCGAAAAAACTCAACGAAAAAACGTGCTATTCCATACCACATAACTGCAATACCAGTTAACGCACCGTGATACAGTCTTATTCTAGTTAAGAAAAACAGTGAATTTGCAACTGCAAAAAGTAGCAGTCCTTCAAAAAGTGCCTCATAAAGCTGGCTTGGATGATGCAGCAAATTATCACCACTCTCTGGAAATACCATACCCCATGGCATAGTTGTAACTCTGCCAAATAACTCTCCGTTTATAAAATTGCCTATGCGACCTAAAAATAAACCTATGGGAACTCCGCAAGAAACTAGGTCCAGTGCATAAAATATAGGAATGTTATGTCTTTTACACGAAATTATTACTGCAAGCAAAACTCCTATAGCACCACCATGAAATGACATCCCTCCTTCCCAGGTCTTCAATATCTCAATAGGGTTGCTTATATAAAGAACTGGATCATATATCAATACGTAGCCAAGTCTACCTCCAAGGATAATACCTACAATAGTGGCTGTTAATAACGAATCGTAAAAATTCTTAGTAAATATTTTTTGGTCATCTAGCTTATGTAAATACCAATATGCAAACACTATACCCAAAACGTAGGCTAAGGAATACCAATATATAGAAACAGGACCGATGCTGAAAATTACTGGATTTAAAGACATATTTTGCTATAAATTATTCTTAGACAATCTACTTTTTTCACGATCCCACTCTCTCTGTTTTATGGTTGCTCTCTTATCGTAGAGTTTTTTTCCTTTTACAATGGCAATTTTAGTTTTTGCAAATCCTTTATCGTTAAAATAGACCGAAAGCGGCACAACAGTTATCCCAGCAGTCTTGATTTGACCAATTAGTTTATTTATCTCCTTTTTATGCAAGAGTAATTTACGTTCCCTTTTTGGTTTATGATTTTTTCGGTTCGCAGCTTTATATTCTGCAATATGCATATTGTGCAGCCATACTTCGCTATTCTTTTCAACGACGTAGGCGTCGGAAATATTTACTTTTCTTTCTCTTAGCGATTTAACTTCACTGCTTAATAAGACCATACCCGCTTCAAATTCTTCTAAGATGAAATATTCAAACCTTGCTTTCCTATTTTCTGCAATAACTTCCATATCTAAAGATATCTTTAAGCTTCAATATATTACAGAGTTTTTGACTTAATTCATAATAAAACAGTTATCCCAATAAATATAAGGTGCCAGGCTAGTCTGATAGCAACAGGATAACAAAAATCAAGTAAGTGCTTTTTCTGTCTCTCTAGGCACAAGTTCCTGCTTTACTTCTTTCATTTTAGTTTTAGGCTTTGACATTATATATTGACCAGCACCAACTATGAGCGCAGATCCTGCAGCTAGCCCAATTATTGCTGGTACAGATAGGGCAGTAGCAAATGCAAGTGCAACACCAACTATCACTGCAGTTACAAAACACACAACAACACCTTTTACAATTGCATTTTTTGCAGACTGTTCTTTTTCTTTCATAATTGCATTTTTTCCAATTTGTTTTTCTTCCTTTTTCTCTGGAAGCTGCATTACATCTTTATTTTCAGTAAGATCCTTTGGCGTTTTTTTATTCTCATTTTTTAACGTTTGCTTTTTTTCCGCTTCCTCTAAAAGCTGAATTATACCTTGATCTTTAGTGAGGTCTCTTGGCGTTTTTCCATCAACATCTTTTAATGAAGGGTCTGCTTCAGTGTGTAGCAGAACTTCCACCACTTTTATTTTGCCATTTTCAGCAGCAAGATGTAAAGGAGTACGTCTATCACCATTGTTTGCATTAACCTCTGCTCCTTTTGCGATTAGAGTTTTTACTACATCTTCGTGGCCATTTTTAGCAGCAAGATGTAAAGGAATACGTCTATCACCATTTTTTGCATTAACCTTTGCTCCTTTTGCGATT
>NZ_QESS01000001.1:209028-241132 GCF_009012935.1 Wolbachia endosymbiont of Nasonia oneida
TACGTCTATCACCATTTTTTGCATTAACCTTTGCTCCTTTTGCGATTAGAATGTCTACTACATCTTTATGGCCCTCTCTGGCTGCAAGATGTAAAGGAGTACATCCATCATCATCTTTTGCATTAACGTTTACTCCTTTATTTAATAGGTTTTTCACCTCCTCCTCATTATTATGTTTAACAGCTGAATGCAAAGCTTTGATGTTCTCTTGTGCCTTTAATAGAGCTTCTTTTACCGCTTTATGGCCTTTTTGAGAAGCAAATGTTAAAGGAGTCCATTTATAATGGTCTTTCGCATTAACATCTGCTCCTTTTTCAATTAGAGTTTCTACTATATCTTTGCGGCCATTTGCAGCAGCAAGATGTAAAGAAGTCCACCCATCACTATTTTTTGCATCAACGTTGATTCCTTCTGCTTTTGATAGAACTTGTACTATCTCTTTGTGGCCATTTGTAATAGCAAGATGTAAAGGAGCCCATCCATCACCATTTTTTGCATCAACAATTGCTCCTTTTCCAGTTAGAATGGTTACTACATCTTCGTGGCCATAGTGAGCAGCAATATGTAAAGGAGTAATTTTATTATCATGTTCTGCATTAATATCTGCTCCGTTTTCAATCAGAGCTTTTGCTACATTTGCACAGTTCCAATAAGAAGCAAGATGTAACAATTTGACTTCCTTAGAATTTTGACCACGAGATATAGTAAATATGTAATTTATGCCAGATCCACTATCATTGTCAGGTTTACTCTTTTCCCACTCTTGACATAAATCTGGATCTTCTTCTTGTAACTTAGCTTTTATTTTTTCAACTATATTGTCCTTGCTCAAATCTGAAAGGTCATTTATTTTTTTTAATATTTCCATAAATTTATCATATTCCATAACTTCCTCACTTAAAATACATAACTTAGTTGTTATATCTTTTAACATAGAAGTCAAGAACCTAAATATTCGTTATTATCTTTCCTTAAAGAGTCATTTTAGTTATATTACAGACTATGAAAAACCTCAACTTTAGGAAGGAAATCAAGTTTTTTTCTCTGTCATTTATAATTTTATTTGTTCTATGGACTGTATTGTCTGGTTATTTTGAGCCGTTTTTTATTTTTTGTGGAGTGTTTTCCTGTATATTCACATCGTTTATCTTTAGAAGGTTGATAAACGCTGAAAGAGCTCTTAGCCAGATTTTAAATAGTACGAGTAGACTGTCGTTTTATAAGTTAGTAAGTTATATACCATGGTTAATGTACCAAATCATTTTATCAAGTGTTTATGTAACAAAAAAGGTGCTACAACTCAAATCTAAGCTTGAACCGATTATTATCCTAAGAAAATGCAAAGGGCATAATGACGAAAGCATTGCGTTATTTGCCAATTCAGTCACAATCACTCCCGGAACTTTAACTATCAATGTTGAAAGTAAGCAGAAAACATATTTCTCTACCATGTATTTGATAGATAAAGATCTTGAAAGCGGCATTTCTGAAATAGAAAATAAAATCTTAAAAATACTACGTTCAGTTAAGTAATTGCTTTAAATAAGTTAACAGCATCCTTATATTCCCTTACAAGACTTTCAAGCATTTCTTTTGGAAGGCTATTGTTAACAATAGAACATAAATAATTATACAAATCTTCTAACCTTAATATGTTATTTCTCTTCTTGCTGTTGAATTTATACGGAAAAATACCTTCCATAACTTCAATAGTAGTAGCCTTGTTTAAAAATACATTTTCACTTGTCACGCTTATTCTTGCTAAAACAGTGTTAATTTCAGGTTCGTCACTCGTATAAAAATCTGATAGCTGAGTTATTCTAATAACGTACAAAGTTACTATTTTTGACAAGCAATTATCAGCATATTCACAATTTTTTATTACCTCCCACTGAGTAACCTGAGATTTACCTATTTTTGCATTGTTCGGTAATTTACTCATTGAACTTTCTCCATTTAATCCAGTGTAATAAATTATACTAATACTTTGTTAAATAAATAATAACGCGATTACAAAAATATATACTTATAGTAGTATATTATACAAAAATAGCACAATATCTAAGCATTAAAGCTAGTTTTAGCTGGGTACATGGGGCTATTCGTTATTTTGTGTTGTCCAGTGAGGTTCAAAATTAGAGGTCCACTTATATAAAGAGTTTAGTCTGCCTTCTTTGCTATAAAATAAGTTTTCCTTTTGAGCTGTTTTGTTAGTATTAACTAAATTCTAAACTAACTGTGCTATAATGAAAAAGATAAAACTCGGAATACTAATTTCAGGTAGGGGGTCGAATATGCAGGCCTTAATAGAAGCATGTCAAGATCAGAATTTTTCCGCAGAAGTTGCATGTGTTATCACAAATAATAGCGAAGCTGCTGGTCTGAAAATAGCAGAGCAAGCAGGAATCTCAGCGTTTATTGTTAAAGATAAACCGCTTGATGCTGGTAAAATTCACGAAATACTTGTTCAACATAAGGTTGATTTAATTTGCCTTGCAGGGTTTATGAGAATTCTCAAAGCTGATTTTCTGAGTAAATGGCATAACAAGGTGATAAATATTCATCCCTCTTTACTTCCGTCTTTTAAAGGCCTAAACGCTCAAGAGCAAGCTCTAAAAGCAGGTGTAAAAATTACAGGTTGTACTGTACATTATGTCACTCCTGAAGTTGATGCTGGAGCCATAATTGCTCAAGTTGTTGTACCAGTGTTACCAGCTGATGATATTCAAAGCCTCTCAGAACGCATTCTAGCTGAGGAGCATAAGTGTTATGTAGAAGCAGTAAGGTCAATAGCAGAAGATATATGACTGTAATAATTATTGACCTTGAGCGTTTTTTCCAACTTCAACAAAAAATAAATTTTCAGGTTCCAGTAAAGAACTTGCCAGTTCGTTTACTTCCTCTAATTTAACATCATTAATGATATTCGCATAATTATTTATACGGTTAACATCACGATCATTTATCTGCATATTATCTAGCAGCGTTGCTGTATTTGTGTTATTGGACAGGAAAAGGACAAGATTATTTACCAAGCCAATTTTTGCATCCTTGAACAATTGTTCGTCAATTCCTTGCTTTTTTATTCTGCTAAATGTATCTTTTACTGCTGATATAGCTTTGCCAGCAGTAGAACTATCAGTACTTATAAATCCAGATATAATATTTCCATGTTTATTGGAAATAATACTTGCATAAACACCATAAGTAATACCCAAGTTTTGCCTCAGTTCTGTCATTAATATTGAATTCAGCCTCATGCCACCAAGTGCATCAATTAAGACACCAGCGTTATAATAATTAGGATCTTCATAAGCTATACCTTTTTGAGCAAAAAGTATCACACTCTGTGGTATATCCATAAAAATATTCTTACTTTCTGCAGAACCAAAATTATTTTTTACAGGTATTTTTCTAACTTTTGATCTTTTTGACGGCAATTTAGATAAATATTTATCTAATAGCGTAATAATTTCTTCTTTTTTTGCACAACCAGCAACACTGATAACTATGTTATCTTTAGCAAAATTACGCTTTATGTATGTTAAAACATCGTCTCTAGTAATGCTCATTATAGTATCAAGAGTACCATACACACTTTTTGAGTAAGGATGTTTTTTAAACAATAACGTATCTAATTCTTTTCCAGCAACAAAATAAGGATTTTTTTCAAGATTATTAAAATCAACTTTGGCTTTCTCGAAAACTCTATTCAACCCTTCAGGGTCAACTTTAGGACGCATTATAGTATCGCTCAGTAATGAAATTGCTTCCTCTAGATTGTCAGACAAAGTATTTAATGAAACCCTAAATGCTTCTAAATCAGCAATAAAATTTAAACTAATCCCTTTATCTTCAAGCTTTTTCGCAAAATCTTTGGCATCATTTTTTCCTGCCCCTTCTTGGATTACAAGAGAAGTAAACCAAGCAAGCCCCTGTTTTTCCTTATTCTCATACACATAACCTGCATCCTTGAACGATATATTTAGTGAAACTTTTGGCAAATCATGATTTTCTACAAATAAAAACTTAAATCCTTTACGGGTAGTGACCTCCTCTATATTTAGGTTACCACTTGCTTGTAAATTAAAGCCTAGACAGAAAAAAAATAGAAATATAATTTTACTTATTCTCATTATTATCTCCTTTTGGTAATAAACGACCAATTAACTTATTAGCAGAAAAAATAGCACGGATTTTATTATTTACATCCTCTAGATTGACATCATTAATCTTGCTATATGAAATATCTATTTCATCAAGTGGAATACCAAGTGCAAGGTGTGGCACATAGAACATCGCTATATGAGTTAAGTCAGATAGATTATCAAACTGTGCTGCCTTATACCTATATTTTGAGCTTTGTAATTCCTCGCTCGTCACCCCTTTAGATACGAAGCCATTAATAGCATTATCTAACTCTCTTTCAACAATATCTAAATTAGCGCCACTTTTTGGAATTATCATAATATCAATGTAGCCATCACTAAAAGCTAGGCTATTATAATAAGCAAACACTGATACTGCCACATCTTTATCTAAAACCAAATCTTTATACAGTTTGCTGGATTTGCCGCCACCTAAAATGTCAACCGCTAAATGAGCAGCAGAGGCTTCATTTATGTGATCAAATAAGGGAACACGATAACGAAAATATAAAACTGATTCTTTTACTTCAGTGCTCTCTAAGGTCACCGATAGACCTGCATTATGCACTGGATCCTGATTTGGGTAATTTCTCATTACAGGCTTAGCTTTAATTTCGCCATATTTTTCTTCTGCTAATTTCACTACTTCATCAAGTTCCACATCACCCACAATCAGTAATATTGCATTACCAGGGTGATAATAACTATCGTGAAACCTCACTATGTCATCCTGATTGTAAGTTTTGATATCGCTCTCCCAGCCAATAACAGATCTACCATAGCCATTACGGTAAAATGCACTATCCATTTCTTCCCACAACAAGTTATGAGGTTGGTTATCAAATCTCATTTTTCTTTCTTCCAGTACAATGTTTTTTTCTCTATCTATTTTGTCTTGAGTAACATTAAAGTTTCCCATTCTATCTGCTTCAACTTCCATTGCCAGTGGTAAATCTTTTTTGGGGACCAACTCATAATAACAGGTATATTCTTTAGTGGTAAACGCGTTAAATTGAGCCCCAATGCTACTCATAGTGGCTTCTATATCTGTGAACTTTCCTGTAGTTTCAAACATTAAATGTTCAAAGTAGTGAGCCAATCCTGCTTTGCCGATTGGATCATCCATTCCCCCAACTTTGTATATTACTGCATGTAAAACGGCTGGAATCCGATGATTAGAAACAACATAAACATCTAGTCCGTTACTGAGTTTAGTATATTTTATGTTGTGCTCTATGTTTAAAGCATTCGAAGAAATTGGGTAAGTAAAAAAAAGTACAGGTAGTATAAGAAAACTAAAAAACTTATGAAGCATTATTTCGACCTAATATAAAAACAATTATTTTATTCCTCATTTTGTTTAGAAATAAGCATATCGTATATATACCACTTATATAACAATGTAAACATTCCACAAACTATAGATAAATCTGCTAAATTAAAGGCTGGCCAATACCAATCATCAATATGAAAATATATGAAATCATATACAGCTCCCCAATAGATCCTATCAACTACGTTTCCGATTGCTCCACCAATCATCAGAGAAAAACCAAGGTAAGTTGACTGATCGTCAGACTTGTATATCAAATATGCAAGTATACCAATTATTAGTATTGAAAATGCTGAAAAAAAGAAACCGCCATGTGGTAAAGCGCTACACATTCCAAAACTAATACCTGAATTCCAAACTTCAACTAGTTTTATAAAACTAGCGATCTCAATTGATTCTCCTTCATCAATCAATGAGTTTATGTACAATTTGCTCGTTTGGTCAATCAATACTATAATTAATATAACAACTAAGCATAACTTTTTCATAAATTTGCCTTTAACCTATAAACTTTAAGTATATCATAATTTATCTGTTTTGTTAACTCCTCAATACTATGGAATTTTTTTTCTGACCTTATGAATTTTAAAAGTTGTATATTGACTTTATGACTATATACGTCTTCATCAAAATCGAATATGTGCATTTCTATTATAGGCTTTTTCAGATCCTTAAAAGTAGGTCTCATACCAATATTGACTACTCCATATAACCAATTTGGATTACTATCAGGAAAAGTCACTCTAGCGTAATATGTGCCAAACTTAGGTTTTATCATGCAATCTTCTATAGGAATATTTATGGTTGGAAATCCTATTTCTCTACCTCTACATGCACCTTTTGTCACAACACCAGAAACTTGATAAGGCCTGCCGAGCAATTTATTAGCAATTTCTATTTCGCCCCTTTGTACATACTCCCTTATTGAAGAAGAGCAAATTTTGCCGTCAATTGTTAATGGCTCTAATTTAGTCAAAGAGTATCCATATATTTCAGAATATTTCTCTAGAGTTAATATATTACCCAATCGTTTATGACCAAAAGTGCAATTTTCTCCGACAATTATGTGTTTAGCGCCATATTTATCTATTAAAATCTCACTGATAAAGTCATCGCAGCTAACCTCAGAAAAACCTCTATTAAAATTAATAATATATAAGTAATCTATACCATAGCTGCTGATTAGTTCCTTTTTTTGTTCTTGGTCTATTAACCTAAAATTGTTTCTACCAAATAAAACAGTTGATGGGTGAGGCTCAAAAGTCAAAACTGCAGAGGGTAATCCTCTTTCTTGTGCTACCTTCTTTAGAGTAGAAATTGCAAACTCGTGTCCTAAATGAATGCCATCGAAATTTCCGAAGGTTAGTGCTATATTATTTTCTATTCCTTGCTCACAATTATAAATAATTTTCATACAATTTGATGTTTTTACATGTTTCTTATATATAATAACTATATTTTAGTAAGCTACGGAGATAAATTGTGAAAAATGTTGTGATATATGTAAAGAAGGGCTGTCCATACTGCATAAGGGCAAAGGATTTACTAGATAAAAAAGGTGTGAAGTATGAAGAAATTGATGTGCTCAAAAACTCAGATCTATTTAACAACATAAAATCAAAGTATAACGTTAGAACAGTTCCACAGATTTTTATCAACGATAAGCACATTGGGGGGTGTGACAAATTGATGGATCTTGAAAAAGAAGGAAAGTTGGATGATATGCTAAATAATAATGACAATCACACTGATGTCACAACCTACACAAACAGCAATGATGAATGTGGAGAGTGTGTTATACCACATGATGATTTTATGTAACTTTTTATCTTGTTTTGTCGTGTAATACGTAAATGAAAACTAGTATGCTCACTTTAAACAATTCTTAATGAATTAAAAATACAATTCATTCAGTGAGTTTTTTTAGTGGGAAAAAATGACAAAAAATATTTCAATTATTAGCAGAAACTTAATTAGTATCGAATTAGTTAACAAACAAGATTTAGAGAATTTCATCAAAATTTTCACAGTGCTTGATAAACATATAGCAGCTAAAACACTTTTTACAGAAGAAGTGAGAATAGAGTATAAACAACACAACGGCAAAGAAGTTGTTGAATTGCTAAAAGATACAGGCTTTACATATCATGATATTGAAAATGTATTGAATCACCTGAGTAAACACGGAATGGAAGTGCCAAGCAGCATCATAGCATATACCCTTTTTTCTGCATGCAATCACGCACTTGAATCTAAGGATGTAGCATTTTCCTTTTCTGAAGGATTTCCACAATTTAATATCAGAGTAAATAAGAATACCTTTATAATAACTCCTATGAGTGAAGAGAATTTGGAATTGAATTCACAAAATAGCAGAACGCTTATAGAGTCATTAAAGAGCGAAAAAAGTATTTATGATTGTATAGTAGAAGAAAATACCATTAAAGTTATAGTGCATTCTGAAATGCATCAAGCTATAAATTTGATTATAAAATCACTGATGAAGTCTCGCCTTTTAGCAAAAGAGGAAGAAGAAAAATTCAAAGAGAAATTGAGACAACTTGCTTTTAAGGATCAAGCTTTTGTTGAGTATTCTAGCATCAGAACCATCAATAGGTATCCACATAATCATCCTCTGAGGAAGCATGAAAGTGTTACTAAGGATATAGAAAATATTTTATGTGATTTCATAACAAATGAGAACAGCGAGTTTGCTATAGAGCGATTAAATAGGCTGAGCTCAGCAGTTTCTCCGGATACTCCAAGAATCATCACTAAAACTATAGATAAACTTGTTAAGTTTCACTAAGGTATACGAGAGCCAATAGATTTCTTGTATTACCTTTTGTCATCCAAGTAGCCTTGGCTACTTGGTTCTTTTTTTGGGTTCCAGCTATGTACATAGCTGTATGAACATTGTAGCCGTTATTCAAGTAGCCCGCAGAAGCGAAAAACTTACTTGACAAACTCCGCCAACTCCCTTATCATGAAACTGAAGCTATTTATTTATCTTCTCTGTACAGATTAAATGACAAAAAAACTCACGTATCTGGCGTCTCATGTTTAATTTTTTGCACTATGTGCACCTTATGTCTTTATAAAACTTCTAGGTTTTTACCTAATATAAGCTAAAATGCGCTTATAAAGCATTTAAAACATAAAAAAACGCCAACTTAAAAAATGGATAGTGAATAACTAGCTACCCTAGGGTTTCTTTTGCCTTTTTTTCTGTTTAGTAAATTTCTTAATGTTTATAATTTAGATTAGTTGCGGCTTAAAAGCAACTGAATCGCGGTTATTAAACGTTTAGAATAAAAAAACGCCATACTTGAAAGTATAATGTAAGTAATTAGCCAACCACGGGGCTTCTTTTGCCTTTTTTTTCGTTTGGCAAATTTTTTAACATTTATAGCTAAACGACAACCGTCATCCCGCTACTTGTTAGCGGGATCTAGAGATACCGCGAATGAATCGCGGTATGACGGTTCGTGGCGGTATGACGGTTCGCGGTGGCATGACGATAAGCTCGTCATCCCGCTACTTGTGAGCGGCTGAGATACCGTGGCGGTATGACGGTTCGCGGTGGCATGACGTAGAATTTTATACTCACCAACTCAGTATTCCAACCTGGATTGTATCTTATCGGTAAAAAAGAAGAGCTATTTTAGGAAGTTTTTATAGGACTAAAACCAAAGAAAACTTGCATATAAGTTTATCAAGATGTAAAATTGAAGTTATTTTAAAAGAATAGGTTAATTATGAATCTTGTAACAAAATCTGCTATCGATTTTACTGCTTCAGCTGTTCTCTCTGGCGGAGAAATTGTTGATGATTTCTGTCTGAGTAAGCGCATAAAAAATAAGTATGCTGTCCTTTTTTTCTATCCACTTGATTTTACCTTTGTCTGTCCAACTGAGTTGATATCATTTAGTAATAAAATAGAGGATTTTTCAAAACGTGGTGTTGAAGTGATAGGAATAAGTGTAGATTCAAAATTTTCACATTATAAATGGCGAAACACTCCAGTCAATGATGGTGGTATTGGAGAAGTTAGCTACACTTTAGTGTCTGATATCAAAAAGTCTATATCAAGAGACTATGGGGTCTTATATGATGACTCAATTGCGCTGAGAGCAACTTTTGTTATTGATGATAAATTTATTGTACGTCATCAATCAATAAATGATTTGCCTTTAGGGCGTAATATCGATGAGTTCGTTAGAATCGTTGATGCAATTAAACATAATGAGGAGCATGGTGAAGTATGTCCAGCAGGGTGGAAGAAAGGTAAGCCAGCAATGCAGGCAAGCGATGAAGGAGTAGCTGATTATCTAAACTCATACAGTGAAGAATTATAAATTTAGTACAAAAGTTCTTATTATTGGATCTGGGGCAGCGGGTTATGCTGCCGCTATATATGCAGCACGTGCAAACTTAGAGCCAATTGTAGTAACGGGAATGCAGCCTGGTGGTCAGCTTACAATTACTACAGATGTTGAAAACTATCCTGGTTTTGTTTCAATACAGGGTCCAGAACTAATGGAGCAAATGAGGTTGCATGCAGAAAAGGTTGGAGCAAAAATAATAGATGATGAGATAAAAAGCGTTGAACAACTTGAGGACTTTAATGAGTATAGATTTAGATCTTCTGGTAATATCAATGACTACTATTCAGATGCAATTATCATTGCATCTGGTGCGCAAGCGAAGTGGCTTGGTTTAGAAAGTGAAAAGAAATTTCAGGGTTATGGGGTTTCAGCTTGTGCGACTTGCGATGGTGCATTTTTTAGGAATAAAGTTGTAGCTGTGATTGGTGGTGGAAACACTGCTGTTGAAGAAGCAATATTTTTAACTCGATTTGCCAAAGAAGTGATATTAATACACAGGCGTGATAAATTAAGAGCGGAAAAAGTAATGCAAGATAGGCTCTTTAAAAATGATAAAATAAAAGTAATGTGGAACCATACCGTAGAGCAGATTCTTGGAGAAGAAAATCCAAAAAGGGTTGCTGGTATTGCGATTAAATCAGCAGAAACCCAAGAATTAAAAGTGGATGGAGTGTTCATTGCAATCGGGCATGCACCAAATACGGGTATTTTTAAAGGCTTTGTTGAAATGGATCAGCAGGGTTATATAATTACAAAACCTGAAACAACTTTAACTAGTAGGGCAGGAGTGTTTGCTGCAGGTGATGTTCAAGATAAGGTATATCGTCAAGCAGTAGTTGCAGCAGGAACAGGGTGCATGGCTGCACTTGATGCAGAGAAGTTTTTAGAGTCGTAGTTAATTCTAGGATTTTGAATAAATTGCTTGCAATTTTCCTTTTTTTTACATAATTATATTAGTAAATCATTAAAAAGAGGAATTTAGTATGCTTTATGGAAACGGTGTAACATATCATGAAGCTTATGGAGGTGGTGATAACACGGCATCGCAAGCTCGAAATCCGACAACTTCAAGACAGCTAAGTGAATCAACAAAACAGCTATTTAAGGCTATTAATGATGGAAACCTAGAAGATTTTAAAGAAGCTCTGGCAGAGGGTGCGGATGTTAATGCGTTTGATAAAGAAGGCATGACACCTTTGATGTCTATTGCTAGAGCCTGTGATGTCACTTATGGTAGACAACCCACATTAGAAAAAATGGCTAAATTGCTTATACAAAACAGAAGTATCAATATTAATGCTCAGAGTAAGCAACCTGTTTATGAGGAAAGGCAAAAGAGAGATCGACATGGGCGTCTAGTATATTTATTTTGTGGTCAAGAAGTGGCAGAAGTGCGACCAGGTTATTATATATATTGTAATGATGGTCGATCTGTAGATAACGTGGATGATCCAGGTGAACGTAGATATTTCAATTCCTACTATGACGGTGTAAAGGAGAAGATAAGAACATCCGAGATACAAAAAAATACTGCCTTACATATTGCTTGCCAAGTTGGAGCTAAAGATATAGTAAAAATATTGCTCACACACCCAGATATAGAAACTGATATCAGAAATTATGAATATAAAAGCTCTGTGGATTGTATTGCAAGAGGATTTGAGGACACAATAAAACTAGAATTAGAAAGAGCACGAAAAGGAAGAGAATTATTAGATGCTCTTTCTAGCGGAAACATTCACCAAGCGAAAAAGACTATTAAATCAAGAGCTTAACCCTAATTGCTGGAAAAGAACCTACAATGAAGAAATAGAAACACCGCTTAGCTTAATTATCGAATCGTGTTTACGAGGAATAATAGGAGATAACGAAGAAGTATTGACTAAACTTTTAAAACATAAAGACCTAGATTTTAGTCAAATAAAGCCAATACAAGATATAGAGAAAAATCCATGGGTGAAGCAAATAATTGAACAAGCTATTACAGAGCGATTAACCGATACTATTAATAGAAAAGATTTAGATGATGTAAAAAAATTAGTAGAAGATAATTGCTTTATGAATTATGCAATTATT
Source organism: Wolbachia endosymbiont of Nasonia oneida (assembly GCF_009012935.1). Taxonomy (NCBI): domain Bacteria; kingdom Pseudomonadati; phylum Pseudomonadota; class Alphaproteobacteria; order Rickettsiales; family Anaplasmataceae; genus Wolbachia; species Wolbachia endosymbiont of Nasonia oneida. The sequence continues at coordinate 220,974 of NZ_QESS01000001.1, forward strand.
ATTGCTGCATGGAGAAATGTTAATAATCCAATCGAGTCTATTGTAAATTATCTAAATGAAAAATTTCCTGCAAATACATTACAACCTTTGGCAAGTACGAATGATATACCGGTAGGTTCTGAGCAAGTTATACAAGAACTTAAAGGTGAACTTGAAAGAACGAAAGCTCAACTCACAGAAACAGAGCAAGAGCTAGCGAATAAAACTAGCAAAATTTCACAATTAAAAAGAGATTTGAAACAAGTAAGGGAAGAAAGAGATCACTGCCATTAAGTTAAGGAAAAAGTGTTAGAATGTATTATAAAATCGGGTAAGATCGCTGAATTAAAAGAAATAATGATATGAGTAAAAAAAAGAATAATTAAATTTATAAAAGATAAATTGATGAGTTTAAACTTTATTAACGCCCACAAAGCATCTCCAAAAGATTTCTCACGAAAAAGAAAGCTGCCTTTCATTGATGTATTTATTCTAATTTTCAGAAAGAGTGTAAAATCATTACAAGTAATGCTTAATGAGTTTGTCCTGCATACAAAAAAGGATCACACAATCACAGCAAGTGCATTTACTCAAGCAAGAAAAAAGCTAAAGCACACTGCATTTTCAGAGCTAAATGATAGCATAATTTCCCTATACTACCAAGATCAAGGATTTAAAACCCACCATGGTTTCAGAGTACTTGCATTTGATGCTTCTACACTGATTCTACCAAAAAATGATGAGTTAATAAATGAATTTGGCTCAAGACCAATAAGAAATTATACCGAAAAAGAGCTTGGAGATTACACAAGTACAACCTTTGAAGTATGTTACGATGTATTAAACAATATCGCAATAAAATCAGTACTTGGCAGAGGCGGTAGCTATGAAGTTGCTTTAGCTATTGATATGCTTGATAGTGTAAAATCCAACGATTTGCTGATTTGTGATAGAGGGTATGTTTCTTATAGGTTTTTTGCTGAGCTTATACAAAGAGGTATTAATTACATAATTCGCTGTCCATACTCATCATTTAATGAAATAAATGCTATGTTTAAGCCAGGAAGTCCTTCTGACATGATAGTAGTGTCAACTGCATCTGTCAAAATAGCGAGACAGCTAAGAAAGCTAGGATTACCTGATAAAATAAAGTTTCGATTAGTCAAAATAGTTCTTCATTCTGGTGAGATTGAAGTGTTAGCTACATCGTTATTAGACGAACAGCAGTTTAAAGCTGAAGAATTTGGGGAATTATACTACTTACGTTGGGGAGTAGAAACATTTTTTTCCAAACTCAAAGGAAGATTAGGCTTAGAAAATTTTACAGGTAAAAGTGTTGAAACTATTAAGCAGGATTTTTGGTCAACTATTTTTATTAGCAACTTAGAAAGTATTACAACAGAAGATGTAGAAGAGACATTGAACGCAGGCCTAGCCAATGGCAAGTCTGAGAAAAGCATTAATAAATCTGTCTCATTTAATGCAATAAAAAACTTGGCTTTCGATATTTTTTCTACAGAGTCAGACACAGACTGCATTATGGATCGATTATCAAAGTTATTTTTGATGAACACTCTAGTGGTGAGAAAAGGAAGAAAAGTTGACCGTAATAAAGTAACGAATACTCGTTCACTGAACTACCAAAAAAGAGCTAGGAAGCATGTATTTTGACCAAAGACAGTACTCATATCTTCTGATAATAACTGGGCAATTTATTGTCATATCTTCTGTAAAATGACTCCTAAATCAACTACTTCTTAAGTAATTTACATTTTAGAGTTTATCTACTTTTAAGTTTATTCTATTTTGTTTCAGCATTTATCATAACTTCTCGATTATTTCAAATCTTCTGGTTCGTTTTTTACCATTCCTTCCTTAACTTAATGGCAGTGCTCACTACTCTGCCATATTTCCTCGAGTTTAACCTCATTAACATTACCAAAATTTCCTAATGTCTTACGGAGTTCATCTGGAGCACAGCAAGGACTAAACTTTCCTTCATTGTTTATCCATGCTTCTTTACCTAAAAATGGGCATTGACCACCTGGAGCCAAATCCTTAATACCTTCTTGAGAAAGGATTGTGAAATTTTCTAATTTTATCTTTTTACCATTTGGTAATAGCATATTATCTCTAAGCTCATATAACCTTCTCACCTCTGTATTCCATCTACTAATTGCTAACTCATCTCTTCTCATAGATAGATCCTTAATTTCCTCAAAATGTGCCCAAAGATGATGTCCTTTGACTCTATCTATGCCGTTCTTTATGGCCATCTTAACTATGTCATAGAGTTCATGTAAATTACTTTCCAAAAATGTTAATTGTAAAGTAACGGTACACCTTTCACCTGTATCGCTAAAGTATTTATCTCTCACTTCAAGGAAAGTTTTTAAATTTTCTGTCACTACTTCCCATTTTGAACCTTTCATGATTCTTTCATGAGTTTCTTTAGTTGCCCCATTCCAGGAAATCTTAACATCAGATAAAATTGGTACCAATAGTTCAGCCCATTTTCTAGCTCCTTTAATAGGAAAAGAACCATTAGTTGTTAGGTTAAGCTTCAAACCAAACTCATGGCACAAATTGATTATTTCATCAAAGCTTTTGTACATTAAAGGCTCACCCATAGTAGAAGGAATGATTTCCTTTAAAGGTGTGCCAGCTGCTTCCTTAATTACTTTTCTGATAGTTTCTATCGACAATATCTTAGGTTTTATTCCTTTAGCTTTCTTTTCTTCTTTAACTTTGCTGTATGGTGAAAAACATTCGCACATTATACAAGCAAAATTGCAGTAATCTGGATTAGTATCAAAAGTAATTCTCCAAGGACCGGGTTTCACAGCTACTGATTTGCCTTTCTTTTCAATAGCATTACGGTAAATCTTGTTAAGTTTCTCAGTATGCTCACTTATAGAAGGTATATTTCCATTTTCAGTATAAGGATAGCCTTTTTGGGTAAGTTTATTGTATAACTCCTGATTTGTAGATAGGACTTGCATTTTTTCTGACAAACTACTTGCATCTCTGTGCTTAAATAATAGTCCATCTCTTACATATTCTGCCATGCCACCATAATCGGCTGTTATAACTGGTATTCTAAGTTGCTGTGCTTCATGTATTACTAACGGTGAATTTTCACCCCAAATTGAAGGAACGACTATTGCGTCAACTTTATTAAATACGTCAGTAACTATATTCTTATTATCATAACTTCCCATCCACTCTATTCTTTCTTTAACAACAGGTGAAAACTGATCGGCAATCGCTTTTAAAGCTTTAGTTTCTTCTCTTGCTGCTCCCCAAATTCTAAGTTTTGCTTTAGATGATAAGTGAGAAAAAGCTTTCAATAATAGATCAACACCTTTTTCGGGAGTATGAGTACCAATATAACCGAAAATAAACTCTTTTTCTTGTGCTCTATTTCTATTCTTAAGACGATTGAGATCAAAACCATAATCAAGATAAGAAATTTTGTTTATCGGAACATTAAAATCCTGAGTAAATTTGTCCATCAAGAATTTCGATGGGGAAATAAAGTAATCTATATAGTCTATTATTTTCCTTGTGTGCTTCATTCTAGTTGCAACCCATTGTTCCCAATAATTTATGTCTAAATTCAGGAATTCTTCATCTCCTGTAAAATATCCTTTGTAACATTGGGTTGCACATTTTTGATCCTTTTGTCCATCACAAAGCCGTAACAAATCTTCAGAATTGCGTTGAATAAACCTTCCTCTTGGACACATTAACCAAAAGTCATGTAGCGTAAAAATTGTAGGTATATTTTCTTTAAAAGCAATTTCTGGTAAAGTAATTGATAGATGATTAAGATGACCAAAATGTATAAGATCTGGCTGAAAGTTATCTATTACTCTTTTAAATTGTATATCTACTTCTTCATTGATAAATTTGTAACGATATTTAGCTATGGGTATATTAATTAAATGCAGTAAGATTCGAGAATCACTACGATCTAGGACTGTAGTGTAATAAAAATCAGGTAAAAAGCTATTTTCATACCTAGTAAATACTTGTACCTCATTGTTATTTGCTAGTTCATGAGCAAGAGTTTGGCTATAAACCTCTGAACCAGCACTATAATAAGGAGGGTAACCATGAATAACTTTTAATATTTTCATATATTACCATATCTATATTGTTAGGATATTCTTGTGTATTGTTTTGTAGACTTTTTATAAATTTACTTAATCCTACTTCTAATGAATGTTTTGGAGACCAACCAAGTAGCTCTTTAGCTCTAGTAAAATCACCATAGAACTTAGTTACGTCAAAATTTCTTGGAGGATAAAAATCAATTCTAGAATCACTTTTCGTGACTTTTAATATTGTTTTTGCTAAGTTTTCTAAAGTACATGGGCTATTAGTAGTAAGATGAATAGCAGGAAGAGAAGATTTTTCGCTTTGTAAATATTTAACAGTTAAGCATATACCCTCTATAACATCATCCAAATAGGTAAAATCAAAAACACATTCTTTACCTTCTATTTTAATTGGATCACCTCTTAATGCATTAATACAGAGTGCAGGAATTACTCTACTGTTATGATCTAGTAAACCACCGTATACATTTGAAAAGCGTAATATTGCTACATTAAAATCTTTTGAACTTGTTATTTGTTCCTCAATAAATGCTTTACCTTTGGCATAATTATTTATTGGATCGATACTAGCAGATTCTGTAACTGGCAGTTCCTTCTGCTCTCCATAGACTTCCCTACTACTTGCATATATAAACCATGGTTTATTTGGAAGTGACTTACATAACCCTAAAAACCGCATTGTACCATCAACATTAATTTTTTGACACAGTGTAGGATAAAGTTCACCATGTATAACTCGAGAAATTGCAGCCAGATGAATAATTCCTGTACACTTAGCAAGTAGTGGTACTATATCTTCTGAAAAAAAACTGAGTGGATTGTTGCAAAACCTAATATCGCAGCTTATTACTTCATGGCCTTGGTTTTCTAACTTTTTCACCAAGGTCGACCCTATCAAACCTGCAGCACCTGTTATTAATATCCCCATGTATACCCTCTACTACAACTAGGAAAATTTGTCGTACCAATTATCTTACAAGTAAGAATCAAAAGGTATTATAAAACCAGTATAAAACAAATGTCAACTTAAATTAATGAATAAAAAAATTTAGTTATGAAAGAAGAATTGGCTGCCTTCTTTCTTGAAAATAGTGTTCGGCTTTAATCAAATCCTCTTTATTATTTACTCCCATTGCTTCTTTTTCATCAGAAACTACATAACCTACACTCAAGTTATTGTTTGCTGCAATGGGTACTATATCATTAAGACAATATTCATTGGTCGAATTATTAAATTTTATTTCTTTTACTAAGGTAAAAAGATCTTTAGCATATGAAACTATTATTCCAGAGTTTGCAAGAAGCATTTTATCGCCATTTTTTAGGATTTTTTGAACATTTCCGTAATTATCAATTACTAACCTTCCATATTGTTCATCTTGACTATTGAATCCAAGAAGAACTAAATTATTATACTTTAGACAATCAGTCATCTTCATAACTGTATCACTAGATATAAATGGAGTGTCCCCATACTGTATTAAAACCATATCTTGATCAGATAACTTCTCCAGATTTTCTAGGGCAATTTTAACTGCAGTGCCAGTACCTGTAATATCTTCTTGAACTATTAGTTTTATATTGTATTGATCGATTATACTTTTTAGGGTATCAAACCTTTGTAAATCTTTTAGAAGAGACTCATTAACAACAATTGATAAGCTTTTTAGACTCAGCGATTTTGCATTAGAAATTATATGCTCTAAAAGAGTAAGATTTCCCACTTGGTGCAACGCTTTTGAATATTCAGAATTCATTCTACTGCTCTTTCCTGCTGCTAATATTATCAAAATGTTACTCATACATAACTCAGGAATTAATTAGGTAGTAAGTTAATTTATAATTAATAAGATGTAAAGTCCACTTTGATTTTCTAGAGGAAGATAACTAACATCGAACAGACAAAATTCGTTAAATTAGCATCTGTAGTAATTCTTAGCAGTTCTTAAGTAAAATTTTAGAAAGAGACGCACCATAGTTATAATTGAGTGTGTGCTACTTTCAAGTATGGTTTTTATTGATGAAACCTCTTAGACCACTCTGTTTGAAATAAGGTAACTACTGCTTAATTCACCAAAAAGCCTGTAATTAAGTTCTAAAGCGAGTGTGTCCAACCCAATCGATTGTATCTCTTTAGCGTCTGTAATGCCCTTTAAAATTTGAATAAAATGTACTTATACTAATTCTATTAGTATAAAATAAACTTGCACATGATTTTATCGTCATTTTTATTCATTGTAAAGAAAATTTTGTATGAAGGTTTTTTAGAAAACTCACTTGCCCCTCTTAAATGCTCTCAACATCCTGAAAATTTGAATAAAAGTAATTGCTATTTTCAGAAACTTTTTGAAAAATTACCACAAAATATCTAAATCTTTAATAGGCAAGACCGCACCATTTGCTTGTAGATAGTAATGTGTTGGCTTTATTAACTTGTGCTCTACTTTATCTCCTACTGAAACTTTAAATTCCATATCCTGCACACAAAGAAATCCATATTTAGAATTGGTCCCATATCCTGCAGCATTACGAAAGAATTTAATCTGTCCAAGAGTTGCAAGATTATTTATTCTTTCTCTAATATTGCGCTCACTGCCAAGACCCTCTTCTCCTTCAAAACGCTTTGCAAATTGTCCAGCAGTATAAATATTACCTTGATATGCGCTACTGCGAATTAAACTCAAGATAACCTCATGTTTTCTCATCCGTTCTAAATCCAACTTTTTACTATATTGATCTCTGATTATTGGTTCTGAATTTAAAACTGAATTGTCATGTACAAATGCCCCATTTTTCCAGTAAAGTGTCATTTGCCCGTTATTGCACTGCGAATAGTTAGATTTTTTGCGCGATAAAATTCTCTCATCAGGAGAAGCATTAGCTTTATCTGGTCTAGTCAAATACCAACGAGACCTTACTGTATTATTCCATGCTGTTGAACCGCCTGTGCCAGTTTTACGTATTATTCCCGCATCAGAAGGGTGGGCAAGTAATAAAACAGCTCCTTTTATTGCTTGAGCTATTCGACCACAACAACCTTGAATAAATTGTCTCACATGAGAACGGTCGTTTTCATTTCCTCCAAATAGGTCTGCTGCTGTATCTAATATCACAAGCTTCGGCTGAAACGATTCAATATCCTCAAGTAACTCTTGAAAGTACGTAGTTAATTGACCAGTATCTTTGTTATTAAAAACCATAAGTTGATTATTGTGCCCTGCTCGTGACCATAAGCCAACATTATCCTGAAAATCAGAAGATTCCATACCTGATTGATAAAATTCATTTATTGCGCATTGCCGACGCCAAAGTTCTTCTTCATCATCTTCACAGAACACACCATATGTCTTTATTTTTTCCAGATCTATTCCAAGCCAAGGTTTACCAAAAGCAGCGGCTGTCATTAATTGTTGAGCAAGGAGAGATTTTCCAACACCACCATCACCATAAAGAGCTGTAACACTTCCTACAGGGAGCCAATCCTTAATAACCCACTTTCTTTCTGGAGGGATATTGGTCCAAACTGTAGTATCAATTCTTTTTGACTTTCTTGAAGAATAAGGGCTTTTGTTGTTAAGGATAAATTCTTCAACGTTCATTCCTTCTAGCACACTATCTGCAGCATCCCAAGATTTTGGCTTATCTTGAGGAATCTTGAGAATAGAAAGTGATGCAACTCCAAAACCAGAAAGCTTTTTTGCGGCTTCTTGAGCATAATCTTTTCCAGGATCATCGTTATCTGGCCATATAATAATGTGTTTACCTTTAAGTGGAGTCCAATCAGTTTTCTCAATAGGTGCTTTTGCTCCAAACATTGCTGTTGTTGCAGTGATCCCTTGTTCTATGAGTAGCTCAGCACATTTTTCCCCTTCTACCAATATCACTCTATCAGATTTAGTGATGCCTGGAATGTTATACAGAGGCCTGATCTCAGGTGCAGTAAAGGTAGATTTTTTAGCATCAAATGGTTGATAACTTTTTCCTGAAGCAGTATCATAACGATATTTGCTGGCAATCAACTGATTATCCCGATCGAGATAGTCCCATTGAGTTATTCTCTTTTGCTCTTTAGTAGGTCGCTTGTTACATCCTATCCATTCACTTATCGAAGAAATTACTTCAACAAATTCTATTTTAGCGTTTTTCCCATGTGCAGCTGCCCAAAGATCAATAATGTCACCACCGTCCCCAGTTGCAAAATCAATCCATAATCCGACCTTGCCATACGCTAATTCAACTTTGAGGCTTTTGCCCTTATTACCTTGTACATCACCTATCTGAAATTTGTCACCATGAAAAGTTCCTCTTGGAAATAAATAAGAAAGGCATGATCTGATGTTTAATAATAGTTGTCTTTTTATTTCTTCTACATCAAATTGCTCTAATGGTTCTAAATGTGAGACAGCGTTGTTAAAATCATAATTTAAAGTATTTTTTTCTTTGACATCAGTTAAAAAATCTTGTACCATAGGTTGAAGCTCCTTTTAAAGTTAAGTGTTTGAAAGGTTTTTGAGCAAGGCTGTATTGGTTGCGGTCTTGTTCTCTTATCATGAAGTAAAAAATGCAGTAGGTGGTTCTCTTGGCAAAGCTTGAAAAATATATTAATAAGTGAAGGAAGTCAGTTCAGGTTTATAGTAAAGGTAAGATTGAAGGCTCTTAGGGTTTTCTTTCTTTTAAGACAAAATACTCTACTATAATTCTATAATATTTTCCTCACTATGTCAACTTCCTATTAAATAATCATAATGCTTCTATTTTGTCACATTGATATATTACATATTTATAGTATGTAATATATATTATATATAAGGAAATTTGCCATTTAACATTTTGGTTAAACCTCCACATATACGCAGCTTTGGAGCCGATTGGCAATTTTGCCAAATGAAATTTTATTTGCCATTTGAAATTCTCTTAAGATATTGATTTTCTTGTATTTCTCTTTGTAAGTTCATCTGGTTATTTGGTAGGTTTGCCAAATAATTTGCATTTTGAAGCTTACTTTAATAAATAAATATACTTATATGGTAGAAAATTTATAACAGTTGCTTACTGCATAAACTAAGTTCACTTATTAACATAACTCAAGAGATGCTTATATTTCTGTACCATTTACTATAGTATACCGGATCCCTTATCGATCTTTCCGGAAGTGAGGGAAATTTTTCCAAAACACTTTTACTCCTTATTATAAAAACATCTAACTTTAAACTTACACTGTTCCCTTACTATATATATTCACCAAAATTCTAAAAACTGTTCACTTTTTTAAAAAATTTTGCACAACTCCGCTTTCTATTAGCTTTCATACCCCACTAAATGGACTCTTTGTACTAGAAATGCAGTCCGAAATATGAATTGCTCTAAAATTTTTTTCATTACGATTTTTCTATTAAACTTTAATAGAGCTTAACACATTTACAATATACTCAGGGGAGAGTCTATAAGAAGTAGCCACAAGAATGTGGTATTAGTAAAATTATTCATAATAATTATTTGTGAATTAAGTGCTTTAGATTCGAGATTACATAGATTTTTGGCAGTTTAAGCCATTTTAGATTGGAAAATGAAATCTCCTAAAAGGAAAAAACCAGCTATATTAAAGGGTTAAGGGTAATTTAAGTTTGAAATTCAAAAAAACTTCTTAATTGCTTTAAAAGCTAGGATTATAGAGGGTTTTTGAGTGTAGCCCAGTTTCAGGTAAAACCTTATATATTATATATATAATAAATAATAATATATAATAATAGAACATATAGGATATGTACCTTTCATAATACCTACCTAAATATTATTAACGTGCTTAAATATTTAATTTTTAAATAACAAGTTAAGCAAAAAGACATGAACTGTAATAAGTTTTAACCTGGTGCTCAACTGAAATGGTTTTCAAAAAGGCTAATATACCGTCCATTTTAATTTTTAACCGAAATATAAAAGTCATTTAAAAAATAAACTCAAGTGGCAATTAACCGGTTTTTTAAAGTCGCCTATAACCTACTCTAACTACTTACGCATACAGGTGGACCAGCTGCATTTCATGATATTAGTAGACATAAACCTAGTTATTGTAAGATAATTAAAGGCATCACTCAAAGGAAGATAAATGTGTGGCCTATTCTTCAAAGTAAGGTTTTAAGGAATAAGAAGCTGTTCTGAGTTTTGTGATTTCCAGTAAAATTGAAAAATTAGGAACAAAAACATACTATACTTAACTCACTGAATTTCTATGCTTTTAGCCACTTAGTGTGTGAAAATATTACTTTTCCATTTTCAAAAGACTTAATGAATCAGATCGCCCTAAATAAAAATACAACACAGAGACAAAAATATGAAAAACCTGCTATTGCATTTTGGATAACCTAAAAAAAGATGAAAGACAAATGCTTACAAAAAACAAGATGGCTAATAATATCGTTTTAAAAAGATTCTACGACTCCAGGGTACAATTATACTACTAAGACCTAAGTTACTTATGTAAGGTAGCTTAAAACCCGATTATGAGGCACTTCTAAATTATCTTTTACCTTAAACTTTTACTTACTACAAAAAACCTTGTTTCATTTTATCATGTTTTTTATTTGTTGTAAAATATTTTTTCAAAAAAGTGAACAGCTTTTGTAATTTAGGTAAATATATATAACAAGAGCTGGTTATTTTGGAGGTCTTATTGAAATATAACGACTTTTATTTAAAACTCTTAAGGAAATATTTTAAATAATCTCTATAAACAAATTGTAGGTGAAGATAAAGAAAAAAGTTTTGCCATAAACATAAGCTACAAAACTCTCTCAATAGTTCAAGATGGAGACAAATTTATTTATTTACGTCTCCAATTTTATCGCGTACAATGGAGACAAAGATTTATGTTTTCACTAGGGTGGTTCACCCCTTGAAATTAAAACAAAAGCAAGATGTCAAACACAGATAGCTCAACTACAAGCTGGTTTTTGTTGTAGTTATTTTCTCACTTTCTTTACTTGCTTTAATCAATTCATCAAAGTCAGATTCATGTAATTTATCTTGTATAACTCTGTACTTTTCGTATTCTCCTTCAGCTAGAGCTTTTGCAACTTCAGCACTAACTTTACCAGCATCTTTAAGTACTTCATAATCATTGAACAATAGAAATGCATCCAACTTTTCAACCCAATTCTGCATTTTCATTAGCCGATGCTTTCTTGCTTGAAGTTCTGCATAATCTAGATACATTGAAACAATGTGATTTAGTTCACTTAATTCTTTTTCAGTCAAGTAGTTTTTTGCAACACTTACATCACTCTTATGAATTTTATTACCTAGACCATCTTTCCAAGTAGTTAGTCCCATATGTGGTTTTTTATGATCAACTCGAGAATATATTAGCTCTGCTGCAGTCAAGCCGTAAATCGCCCAATATAATTTATTCTGTACTTTTGCATAAAATTGTTTTGTTATTTCTGAATTTGGATCATAGTCTGCAGAGCATTCAGCATAAATGTCAGTAATCTTCTGGTAAAACCTACGTTCGGATGCTCGTATTTCCCTGATTTTTTCAAGTAACTCATTGAAGTAGTCTTTACCGAACTTCCTTCCGTTTTTTAGTCGTTCGCTATCTAATGCAAATCCTTTGATAATAAAATCCTTTAAAATTTTCGTAGCCCATACTCTGAACAATGTTGCTTTTTTAGAATTAACTCGATAACCAATAGCTATAATTGCATCCAAATTATAAAATTGTGTAGGATACTGTTTACCATCTTCAGCAGTATTCCGGAAAATCCGGATAACTGAATCTTTATCTAACTCTTGACTAGCAAATATGTTCTGTAAATGCTCACTAATTGTTCTAATATTAACATCAAACAACTCTGCCATTCTTTTTTGTGTAAGCCAAATGTTTTCATCTCGATACAAAACATCAATTCTCACGTCTCCATCTGGAGTTGTATATAATAAAATTTCGTTCCCATTTATTATCATATCTACTCTACCTTACTTCAAGTAGCATATGGGTTATTTGTAAAAAAGACAAGCAACTGTAAAACTCTAAAAATAGAGAACTATCTGCTTTATTCTTTAGCTGATAAGCAGTTTTAAAATTATTTTAACTTTTTTTTAGAAAATCCCGGAAAAAGTGGTGAGAAATCCGGTATATATATAATAGAAGGGCATTGATGTAGTTTGTGGATGTGCTTCAAATACAAAAGCTTTAAGTGTCAATTCAAAACTCGGCAAACAAACATTGAATATACTTGTATTTTTTTAGATGAGGTAAAAACTTCATTTTAAAGCTAGGTGTAACTTTATAGATCAATCTCAGCACCTCATCAAAGAATGCACTTAGTACCCTTTAAAACTTAATTAAATGGTATTTTTAGTAATCTTACTGTTACAAAACAAACTTGCAAGCAACGGTTTTTATCCTTTGCAAAAAAAATTGAACAGTTTTTGTAATTTTGGTGAATATATATAATAAGAAAACAACTTTCTGCAGTAGCACATAATTCTCGAATTTCCGTTGTTGGTCTACAAAAACCTATGAATTGCTAGTGTATTTTGCAGAAACCAGACGATATTTTGGAGTAAGTGCTACTTGTAATTTTAATAATAGCAAATGTCAATCCTAACACTGGACCTCGGCAAACAAACGGGCTGGGCAATTCTGACAGATGGAGCAATTCAAAGTGGGAGCAAAAGCTTTCATGGTAGTCGTTTCAGTGGAGGTGGCATGTGCTTTTTGAGTTTCCGTAATTGGCTTAACTCTTTAGAACATAAGTTCACTGCAGTGTATTTTGAGGAAGTAAGAAGACATTTAGGAACAGATGCAGCGCATTGCTACGGTGGTTTTCTGGCTGTTCTCTCTGCTTGGTGTGAAGAGCATCATGTGCCATACAAAGGTGTTCCTGTAAAGACTATAAAACGCTTTATAGCAGGCAAAGGCAATGCAAGTAAGAGTGAAGTTATTGAAGCTGTAAAGGAAAAAGGATTTTCACCTAGAGATGATAATGAGGCGGATGCTTTGGCATTAATGTTTTACGCTATGAATCTTGGTAAAGATTTTAACACATAAAAAATACCATAAAAGTGGGTCCTTTCGGCCATAATGGCGGGTTTGGTGGGTCCGACCCCAGGCCTTCTCTAGCGTCAGATATATTTTGAATATTAACTTTTTAATTATTAAGATATGAATTTAGCAATCCACTACTATCCTACTCGAAACCTAGTTGAATATGAGCGTAACCCACGTAAAAATGACGATGTGATCAACAGAATGTGTGCTTCTATTCGGGAATTTGGCTTTCGTATACCAATAGTTGCAAAAAGCGATGGAACTGTGGTTGATGGTCATTTAAGACTTAAAGCAGCAAGAAAGCTTGGTATGGAGAGTATTCCAGTGGTTTTAAGTGATAATTTAAATGAACCACAAACCAAAGCTTTTCGATTACTGGCCAATCAATCAGCTAATTGGGCAAAGTGGGACGATGAGCTTTTAAAAGTGGAAATTCAGGAGCTAGAAGATTTACAGTTTGATCTTAAAATGACTGGATTTGAATTGGAAAAAGTTCAACGGTTTCTTGATGATTTAGATGGTGAAGAAGAAGATCTTTCTGACTTAGTTGTTGATAACAAAAAAGTAGAAATAACAAAACCAGCTGATCTATGGATTTTAGGTGATCATCGAATCTATTGTGGTGATAGCTCTTTAGTTGAATCATATAAAGCGGTATTAGATAATAAAATGGCAGATATTACCGTATGTGATCCTCCATATAACGTTGATTACGGTAGCAGTCAGGAAAGAGAAGAGAAAAAAATATTAAACGATAATCAAGGTGAAAAGTACGAACTTTTTCTCTACGACATCTGTTCCCATATTTTAGCATATACGAAAGGTGCAATTTACATCTGCATATCATCATCAGAGTTTTCAACGTTACAAAAAGTATTTGAGGAAGCGGGAGGGAAATGGTCAACATTTATCATTTGGGCAAAGAATCACTTTACGCTAGGAAGATCAGATTATCAAAGACAATACGAAGCAATGCTCTATGGATGGAAAAGCGGCAATAAACGTGAGTGGCATGGGGGTAGAAATCAAAGTGATCTGTGGTTTTATGACAAACCAGTGCATAACTCATTACATCCAACAATGAAGCCAGTAGAGCTAATGGAAAGAGCAATAGTTAATAGCAGTAGATCAGGAGATATCGTACTTGATCCATTTAGCGGCTCTGGAAGTACACTGATTGCATGCGAGAGAACAGGAAGAATTTGTAGGACAATAGAGCTAGATTCAAAATTTGTAGATGTAACCATAAAACGTTGGCAAGTGTACACAGGTAGGGAAGCAATTCTTTCTGGTACTGGTAAAACCTTTTCAGAGACTCAAGAAGAAAATTCGTAAAAAGGAGCGAAAAGAGAGGAGGAAAAGAGTGGAGGAAAAGAGTGGAAAAAATCACGCAAACAGAATGGGCAAGAGAGATAGGAGTATCAAAGCAATATGTCTGTTATTTAGTAAAAAAAGGAATAGTTAAGTTGGAGGATGGTTTGATCGACCGAGAACAAGCAAATGAAGCAGTAGCGGCAATAAGAGATCCAAGTCAGCCACTGAGGAGGAAAAATCCAGAAAATACAAGTAACCTTTCCACGATGTTGCTAAAAACTAGAATAAAAAATGAAATGGAACGTGGTAAACTGCTTGAGGCAAAGGCAAAAGCTGAGATTGGTGAACTTGTAGCAGTAGAGGAAGTAAAAACTGAAGCATTTAATGTAGCAAGAGTTGTCCGTAATAATCTGCTTAATATTCCAAATAGAGTTTCAGCACTACTTGCATCACTGAGTGACACTGAAAAGATTCATATGGCGCTAACTGAAGAGATTACAAACTCGCTTGAAGAATTATCTAACACTAAATTTCAAATATAAAAAGATTTTAAATATAAAATGGCTGATAACTTAAGTTTGGAGTTAATAAAGTGTCTCATTAATCAACCTGGATTAGATGTTAATGTTAGAGGGTTAAACGGAAAAACACCACTACATTGCGCTATAGAATTTGACGAATTAAACATGGTGGACTTGTTACTCACGAAGAAGAACATTAATCCTTTTGTAGAAGATAATGATGGTAAAACATCTCTTGATTACGCCAAAGAGGGAAAAAAAGCAGAAATATTACAAGCGCTAATTAATAACAAGTACGGGTCAGAACAAGATAGCTTACTTCATTTGGCTGCAATGATAGGTGAAGTTAATGCAGTTAGATATTTGATAGGAAAAGGTGTTGACGTTAACGTACGAAATGCTCTGCATCATACGCCATTACATCTAGCAGCAGGCATAGGACATGCAGAAGTTGTAAAGATTTTGATAAGAGAAGGAAACGCTGAAATAGATGTCTTTGATGCGCGAAATCAGACACCAATGCACTATGCAGTTAATAATAAAAAGTTGGAGATAGTAAAGTTACTGCTGAAGCTTGGAGCAGATGTGAATAGTGCACGCATGGGACAAAACTCAATGAAATTGTCACCTGTTCATATAGCTGTAAGTAATACTAATTACGATGAAAGAGACTTATGTCTTGATATCCTCAAATGCTTAATAAAGGAGCCTAATGCTCAAGTCAATTTGCAAGACTATGAAAATAAAACACCACTACATTACGCTGAAAGACTTAAAACAATAGAAGTTTTACTAACGCGAGAAGATATAGACCCTCTGGTAAAAGACGATAGCGGCAAGACACCATTTGATTACGCTAAACCTGAGATAAAGAAGACTTTGATGAGCAATAAGTATGGTTCTGAGAAGAATAGTCTACTCCATTTAGCTGCACAAAGAGGAGAAATTGAGATTGTAGATGCAATTTTAAAAGAAGAAATCAATATTGATATTGTAAATAATAAAGGTCTATCACCGATTTATCTTGCTGCAGAAAAAGGGCATTTACATGTAGTAAAGTTATTGCTGAAAAAAGGAGCAAACTATACACCTGTTCTGCACTTAGCAATCAAGTCAAATAATTTAGAATTGCTAAAAACTTTATTTAAAGAAAAGAGTATCAAATTACCAGATGAGATAGGCAGATCTGTACCAATTTATTATAGGTGTATGGAGCATAGAGATGCAAAAGTAAGAAAATACAATAATGTAATCTGTGTTTCTACCTCAGTAAGTGCAGTAGCAATAGCGGTATATATAGGGTTAACAGCAATAACAATAAGCAATGCAATCATTTTTGCAACAATAACAGGGATATTTGCGCTTGTTATAGCAATAATGATAAGTGAGGTGAGCAAAAGATATATAGAAAAGGAATTTCAGAAAAAGATGCTTATGGAGATGGAGGAGTGTAGTTCTATTGTTAATGATGTCGAGATAGAACCAGTTATGAGTAGATGCAGACAATGATATACGCTACATCTTTTTCTGAAGGTTTAAAACCGGATCCGCAGCTTAAAGTGTCAGAGTGGGCAAATGAGTATCGAGTTTTAGCGCCAACTGCAGCATCAGAGCCAGGTAAATGGAGAACGGAAAGAACTCCTTATTTAAAAGAAATCATGGATTCACTTTCTCCGTCCTCACCAGCAGAAAAAGTAGTATTCATGAAAGGAGCGCAGATTGGAGGAACAGAAGCTGGTAACAATTGGATAGGCTACATCATTGATCAGACACCAGGTCCAATGTTAGTTGTGCAGCCAACAGTTGAAATGGGAAAACGTTGGTCAAAAGGAAGATTTGCGCCACTGATTGAAAGTACACCATGTTTAAAAAGTAAAGTAAAAGACCCAAGGTCAAGAGACTCAGGCAATACTGTACAAAGTAAGGAATTTCCAGGTGGAATAGTAGTAATAACTGGAGCAAATAGCAGTGTAGGCCTCCGATCTATGCCAGTAAAGTATCTCTTTCTTGATGAGATAGATGCCTACCCAGGAGATTCAGGAGGAGAAGGAGATCCAGTACTGCTCAGTATTGCTCGAACTAACACTTTTGCACGTAGAAAGATTTTTTTAGTATCAACACCAACGATTCATGGAATAAGCAGAATTGAGAAGGAATTTGAAGCAACAGATAAGAGATACTTTTTTGTACCATGCCCGCATTGTAATTACTATCAAGTTCTAAAGTGGTCACAAATAAAATGGGAAGATAAAAATCCAAATACAGCACACTATATATGTGTAGAATGTGGTGAAAAGATAGAAAATCATCAAAAGACAGAGATGCTTGAGCGTGGAGAATGGAGGCCTACTAGTAGAGTAAAAGGTGAGAAAAAAGGATTTCATCTTTCAAGTCTTTATAGTCCAGTTGGCTGGTATAGTTGGCAACAAGCAGTAGAGGATTTTCTGCATGCAAAGGAAAGTGAACAATTACTGAAGGTTTGGATAAATACTACGCTTGGAGAAACCTGGGTAGACAAAGGAGAAGTACCAGACTGGAAGCAATTATTTAACAGAAGAGAATTTTTTCCCGTAGGCACAGTACCAAAAGGCGAAGTGGTACTCACAGCAGGTGTTGATGTCCAAAAAGATCGTTTAGAAGTAGAAGTTGTAGCATGGGGAAAAAGCCGCGAAAATTGGTCAATAGACTACCAAGTATTTGAAGGAGATACAGGAAGTGGGGAAGTATGGGGAAGGCTTTCAGAGTTACTCAATCATCATTTTATCGGTGAAAATGGTCTTGAATACATGATAAGCATGATGGCGGTTGATGCAGGGTATGCAACGCAGGAAGTGTATAATTGGGTAAGGAGTCATCAAGGCTCTGGAAGAGTAATGGCAGTGAAAGGTGTAAATAAAGCACTAGTACCACTTAGCAGCCCAAGTAGAGTAGATATCACAGTTGGTGGTCAAAAGCTAAAGAGAGGAATAAAGCTCTGGCCAGTAGGAGTATCGATATTAAAGTCAGAGCTTTTTCAATTACTTAATATTTTAAAAGAAGAAGGAAAAGCTCTACCTGGATACTGTCATTTTCCTGAGTACGCACCTGAATATTTTAAGCAGCTAACAGCAGAGCAATTAGTCAGCAAGGTAGTGAAAGGATATACTAAACAAGAGTGGCAAAAGGTAAGAGAAAGAAATGAAGTACTAGATTGCCGAATTTACGCAAGAGCAGCATCTATTGCGCTTGGAATTGATCGTTGGCCAGAGAGTAAATGGAATAGTTTGAGTGAAAAACCAGAAAGTAAAAAATCAAAGAAAATAGTCAAAAGCAAGTGGATCAGCAAGTAGTAAATGTATAACGAAGAATATTTAATTCAAGTCGAAGAAGCGATAAAAAAACTGCAAAATGGAGAGCGAGTAGTATCAATTGCTTATGGTGACCATGTGGTGAGATATGCAGAAGTAGATATAAATGATTTACTCAGCCTCAGACAACGTATTAAAGCTGAGTTAAAAGTTGTAGGTGTAAAGCCAAAGCGCAGGATTGTTATTGCGACAGATAAAGGAATTATATAATAGTGAAAACTATTTAAAGGATAACCAATGGTAAAAATTATAGCAAAAGAATATACAGAATTTTTAGAGCAACTCAAAGAACAGATTGCTACTAGTCGTTATAAAGCAGCACTAGCAGTAAATAGCAAGCTTATTGTGCTTTACCACCATATTGGTACAGAGATCTTAAAGCGCCAAAAAGAACATGGCTGGGGTGCTAAAATCATAGATCAGCTAAGTAAGGATTTAAGAAGCGCATTTCCAGAAATGAAGGGGTTTAGTGCTAGGAATCTTACTTATATGCGCCAATTTGCTGCAGAATATCAAGATACTGAATTTACGCAGCAGGTTGCTGCACAATTGCCTTGGTTTCATATTGTAGTTATTTTAGATAAAGTAAAAGATCGAAAAGAAAGGCTATTCTATTTTCAAAAGGCTATAGAGCACGGTTGGTCACGTAGTATAATGGTAATGCAAATCGAACGTGAATTGCACAAACGTCAAGGAAAAGCTGTTACTAACTTCAAAGATAAGTTACCTTCTCCCCAGTCAGATTTAGCACATTATACATTAAAAGATCCATATATTTTTGATTTTTTGAGTATAGGAGATGACGCTCATGAAAGAGAAGTAGAAAAAGGTCTTGTAGGCCATGTGGAAAAATTTCTGCTAGAGCTAGGGGAAGGATTTGCATTTGTTGGTAGGCAATTTCACTTAGATGTTGGAAATAAAGACTTCTATATTGATTTATTGTTTTACCATTTAAAGTTACGTTGCTTTGTGGTAATTGAGCTAAAAGACAAAGATTTTAAGCCAGAATATGCAGGAAAAATGAATTTTTATCTTTCAGCAGTTGATGATTTACTTAAACATGAGACAGATCAACCATCTATAGGATTAATTTTATGTAAATCTAAAAATGATGTACTAGCAAAGTACACGCTAAAGGATATGACCAAACCGATAGGACTTGCTGAGTATCGAATTACTGAAAGCCTACCAGAAAAGATAAAAACAGCGCTACCAACAATAGAAGAGTTAGAAGCTGAATTGTTGAAAATTTCAGATAAAGAAAAGTAATGCTACTCAAATCATTCAAACAACTATTTAACAGACCAAAGATAAAAAGTTCAGCATGGGATGCAGCAGGGTCAGGAAGAAGATTTTTTCACTTTCAACCAGAGTCAGGAAGTATAAATAATTTGCTGTCTCAAAGCCTTGAAACTTTACGTAGTAGATCACGTGATATGGTGAGAAAAAATCCATATGCAGCAAATATCATTGATACAATAGTAAGTAACTCTATTGGAACAGGAATAAAACCACAATCAAAAGCAAGAGATGGAGAATTTCGAAAGAAGGTGCAAGAATTATGGCTAAAATGGACAGATGAAGCAGACAGTAGCGGAGTAAGTGATTTTTATGGATTACAAGCTCTAGTATGCAGAAGTATGATAGAGGGAGGAGAATGTTTTGTACGTTTAAGAACGAGAAAGCTGGAAGATAGATTTTCTGTACCATTACAACTGCAAGTACTTGAGTCTGAACATTTAGATAATAAAACAAATCAAACTTTAGGAAATGGTAATAGACTTCTTTCGAAACTAGGATAAAGTAGTAAAAATAGTAATTT
>NZ_QESS01000010.1:0-26371 GCF_009012935.1 Wolbachia endosymbiont of Nasonia oneida
TTACCCACATATCTTACCCTATTCGGACTATTAGGAGAAATGCTATAACTTTGGAAATCTATGCAGCAACAGCAGAAGCTCTACAAAAGTGGGAGGAAAGATTTAAGCTAGAAAAAGTAAAAATGACAGAGGTGAAAGAAGGAAAAGTAACGCTTGACCTAGAAGGATTATACTTACCAAGCGGGAAAAACATTCATTTTGAAGGAATTGTAGTGTAAAGATGCAGCAGCCAAATATTATCGAACCACTGAACTTTGAGGAGATATTTTCCAGAATGAAGGAAGAGTTAGTAAAGCGAGATGAAAGTTTTACAGCATTAGTTGAAAGTGATCCAGCGATAAAGATTTTAGAAGTAGTAGCATGGCGAGAACTTTTACTCAGACAAAGGATAAACGAAGCTGTAAAGGGTAATTTACTTAAATTTGCAGTAGGAGAAGATCTTGATAACTTAGCTGAATTTTATGGAGTAGAGAGGCAAAAAGAAGAAAAGGATGAAAGATTTAGAAAGAGGATAAAAGCAAAAATAGCAGGTTGGTCAACAGGAGGAAATTATAGGTATCACGCACTGTCAGCAGATAGTAGAGTAAAAGACGCATTAGTAGAATCACCTATACCAGGAAAAGTACAAATTTCAACCTTATTAACAGAATTATCCACACTGCCAGAAGAGCTACTTGAAATTATAAGAAAGCAGGTTACTAGAGATGATATAAGAGTTTTAACAGATACAGTAACAGTAATTGGTTGCAATATTACGGAAATAGATATTCACAGCAGAATGAGCATAAGTCCTGTAATATCGAAGGAGGAAATCAAGAAGCAGTTCATTAAGAAGTTTGAAGCAAATAGAAGGCTGGGATGGAATGTTACAAGATCTTGGATAATAGCAAATTTGTTTGTAGAGGGTGTAGAAAACGTAGAATTAATCGAGCCAAAAGAGGATGTTGTAGTACTGGGGAATGAGTGTGCAGCGCTTGGCTACGTCAAGTTAGATAGGATTTAAAACGTATTTTTTTGTTTTGTGGAATCGTACCGGTTAGGGGATTGCGTGCAATAAGTGGTTTAAGGTTTACTGGATAAAAATGACCAATGTTAGGGAGACGAAAGTATTGATTTTCTTTCAGAAGTTGTAACTTGTTTTTTAAAGTATTGATAATATGGTCAAATATTATGGAAAGTGTTTTCGATATTAAGAACATCTTTATTTTTGATCAGTTCTGCAATGATCTCTTGCTTACTCATAAGCTACCTAAATCAAGGAAATTAAAGCAACTTGAAAGAAAAGACAAATGAAAAGTTTATTACCGCCAAACGCAACAAAGCAAGAGCAAGCACTGGTTGATGCAACAGATTATAAGGTTGATCCAAGATGTATCAGAGGGTTTAAGTTCAACCTGAAAGAAGAAACATTGCCGTGGTTGATTGAGGAATATGAATTGGGGGAAATTTTACGTTGGATAAAGGATAAAAGAAAAGCAGTAGTAGAAGGAGTAAAATTTCAAAGACTGAGAGGAACTCCAGCATCACTCAAAATAGCACTAAAATGGGCAAATATAGAAGATATTACAATTATCGAAGAACCACCTGGTAAACATTTTTTTGAACTGCAGATAGGGATAAGGAATGTTCCAAATAACTTTTTTGTAGATGCGGTTGTAGAGCTTGCAAAACTATCATTACCAGCAAGATCAAGGCTAATGAGGATTTTTAACGATTATTACAACGTTGATAGGTTTATTTTAGATGAGAGTATATTTGGCAGCTTACTATCAGACTATTCAGGTAGAAAGGTTGAAAAAGATGGGCCAGTGTTATCGTTTGGAAGAGTAAATTTCTTCAGGTTTAGTGTTACGTCAATTAAGGTTATAGAGAGTTATCTACGCAACCATTATGAACAAACATTTAGTAATGACATATATCGATTAGATGTAGCAGTACTTGGAGAGACAGAAACTCATACAAAGGATTACAAAGGCATCTATGAAAGGAGTCATCAGTGGTACAATTTAAAAGCACTATATCCATTACCACAAAGTTTATTACCAGAAATAAAGTTTGCTAAGGCACAAATAGTATTATCGGACAGTTGGAACTTAGGAGAAATAAATGCGTGCTTTCCGGTTGGTAGCATAGAAGAAGAAGGAAATAAATTTGTATTGGGAAACGATAAACTTTCAGGGCAACGTTGGAATTTAAAACACAAACCAATTTTAGAAAGGTTTAGCGTTACCCATAATTATAAAGTAGAAAATTATACTGATCAAAAGATCACAAAATATGTTTTAGCAGAACACAACATTTACTATAAAAACGATTTAGATAAAGAGCAAAAAGACTCAACACACGAGTTAGAAAAGCACATTTTAGTATTTTATTCAGGAGTACTGAAGTGGCACGAACATCAACATTTGCACAGAAGTTGGAAAAATAGTCAAGCAATATGTGTAATAAGTTAAATACTTATATTTAGATTCTCATATATTATATTAACAATAGTTTAAAGTATATGAAATAAAAAGAAAAGGACTTGCTTTCTCATGCTAAAAAGGACATGACTTGAATAGTAGCAAGTAAACAAAAGAAATTTACTTTGCACTAGAGAGAGCCGAATTAGGCTGATGTTTTTATAGTGGGGTAAGTATGAAGTTTAGCAAAGAAAAGAGAGAATCTTTTAGTAAGTTCTTGAAGGAAGTATCAAGCAACGGATTTAAGAATATTAATAAAAGAAATAAAGAAGGAGAGACGATATTACACCAAGCAGTAGAAATCTCGAATTACAAAACAGTAAGGTTATTAATAAAAAAAGGGGCAGAGGTAAATGCAAGAGATAAAAATGGTTATACACCACTGCACTGTGCAGTATTCGCAAAAAGTTTAGAAAATGTAAAAGTGCTGCTAAGGGAAGGAGCGGAAGTAAATGCCACTCAATATGTTAGTGGATGTACGCCATTGCACTCTGCATGCAAAATAGGAGGAGCAGGAGTTGAAATAATAAAAGAGCTAGTAAAAGCAGGGGCTGAAGTTAATCAACTGAATAAATATGGTGCAACACCAATGTACTATATCTGGGAAAGTGAAAAGTATCGTCTATGTGATAGTACAGAGAGTGAAAAGGCGAGTAAATTTCTGAGAGAAAAAGGAGGAATAACAAAAAGTAGAAAACTGACGTGCTATGGAATAGAGGGGCTAGTGGGAGAAATAGCAGATATGTTGGATAGGAGCTATTTACCTGAGTTCAAAATAATAGAGATAGAAGAAATAAGGAAGAAAGATAAGTCACTAATAAAGGAAGAGTGTAAAAATTTAGCGAGCAAGATAATGAGCCAAGTGAACGAAATGATAGATGAGGTGGTGAGAAAGAAGGCTTAGGGGTTTAAATTTAAAGAAAAGGTGAGGTAAATTATGAGTAAAAAAGAAAAAGAGAAGTCACTATTAGAGAACTCATGTAAAAATATTTATGAAAGAGACGAAAAGGGAAGAACGGCTCTACATTATGCGATAGACGCAAAAACAGTGAGGTTATTAGTTGAAAAAGGAGCGAATGTGAATGCAGCAGATGTAAGAGGACATACAGCACTGCATCTAGCGGTAACGGAGAAACGCCTAGAAACCGTGAGAGAATTAGTAAAATCAGGAGCAAATGTAAATGCGGAAGAATATGGAAGTAAATGCACTCCATTGCACCTTGCATGTATGGTGGGGAAAGTGGAAATAGTAGAAGAGTTAGTGGAAGCAGGAGCAGAAATAGAGCAAGCAGATAAATTTGGAATGACAGCGATGGATTATGCAAAAAATAGTGAAGAAATAGCCAAGGTATTAAAGAAAGAAACAGACAGAATTGAAAAGCTATTTATGAAGGGCTAAAAATATGGAGAAAGAAATAGAAAAGAAAGTAATGAATTTAGATAGAAAACCTTTGGATGAGCTGAGAGAAATATGGAAGAAGGTATATGGAGAAGAAGCGCCTAGATACTCAAAGAAATATCTGATACCAAGATTGGCTTATAGAATGCAGGAAAAAGCGTATGGAGAAATGTCAAGAAAAGGGTCAAAAAGACTAGAGTATCTGGCAGATCGACTAGAGAAGGGAAAAAGAATAAGTAGCGATAAATTACCAGTAGAAGGGACAGAATTAATACTAGAGAGAGGGGAAGAGACTCATGCAGTGATGGTAACAGATAAGGGTTTAATCTACAAAGAAGAGTTTTATACATCATTGTCAGCAGTGGCAGGAAAAATAATGGGAATGAGCTACAACGGACCTTTATTATTCGGGATGCGTGATAAAAGTGGAAATTGAGAATGCTAAAAGAGGTGAGATGCGCAATATATACAAGAAAATCAAATGAAGACGGTCTAGAGCAAAAGTTTAATAGCCTTGATGCGCAACGAGTAGCATGTGAAAAATACATAAAGAGCAGAGAAGGCTGGGTAGCATTGGCAAAAAGGTACGACGATGGAGGTTTCTCAGGAAAGAATTTAGAAAGACCAGCAATAAAGGAATTATTTGAAGATGTAAAGGCAGGAGAAGTAGATTGTGTAGTAGTATATACATTAGACAGGCTCTCAAGGGAAACAAAAGACAGCATCGAAGTAACGTCATTTTTTAGAAGGCACCGAGTAAACTTTATAGCAGTAACGCAAATATTTGACAATAATACGCCAATGGGAAAGTTTGTACAAACAGTGTTATCAGGAGCAGCACAACTAGAAAGAGAAATGATCGTAGAAAGGGTAAAAAATAAAATAGCAACATCAAAAGAACAAGGGCTGTGGATGGGTGGAACTTTACCGCTTGGGTATGATGTAAAAGATAAAGAATTAATAATAAATGAAAAAGAAGCAAAGACAGTGAAGCATATATTTGAAAGGTATGTAGAGCTGAAGTCAATGGCAGAGTTGGCAAGGGAGTTGAACAGAGGAGGATATCGAACAAAAGCAAAATCAGATATTTTTAAAAAAGCAACAGTGAGAAGAATAATAACAAATCCAATATATATGGGAAAAATTAGGCATTATGAGAAAGAGTATGAGGGAAAGCATGAAGCAATAATAGAAGAGGAAAAGTGGAAAAAAGCACAAGAATTGATAAGGAATCAACCATATAAAAAAGCAAAATATGAGGAAGCGCTGCTTAAGGGAATAATTAAGTGCAAGAGCTGCGATGTAAATATGACGCTGACGTATGCAAAAAAGGAGAATAAGAGATATAGATATTACGTATGCAATAATCATTTAAGGGGAAAAGGTTGTGAATCAGAAAAACGAAATGTAATAGCCGGAGAAGTCGAAAAAGAAGTAATGAGGAAAACAGAGCAGCTATATGAAAATTGGAAAGACAAGACCGAAGAAAAATGGGAAAATTTAAATTTTGGAAAGCAGAAAGAAATAGTGAAAAAGTTAATAAAGGGAGTAATGGTGAAAGAGGATGGAATGGAGGTGCATTCTGAATCAGAGAAAAAATTTATACCAATAAAAAAGAAAGGAAACAAATGCACAGTAGTAGAACCTGAAGGAAAAACAAATAATGCACTACTGAAAGCAGTGGTGAGAGCCCATTCCTGGAAACGTCAACTAGAAGAGGTAAAATATAGAAGTGTGAAAGAGCTGAGTGCCAAAATTAATATAGGTACAAGACGAATACAGCAAATTTTAAGGCTGAATTATTTAGCACCAAAGATTAAGGAAGACATAGTAAATGGAAGGCAACCAAGAGGATTGAAGTTAGCTGACTTGAGGGAAATACCGATGCTGTGGAGTGAGCAGTTGGAGAAATTTTATGGATTAGCAACCTAATTGAACAATTAATAAGTTGTTAATATAACTAATTTATAAAATTAAATATTGTAGAGCAAGGAAAGTAATGCCAAAGTTTAAAAAGATTAAGAACGCAAAAAATATAATCTATGAGCTGGCAGGTGATCAGGATAATTTTACCAATGAAGATAAAAAAAAGCTTTTCAAGTTGTTAAAGAAGATAGAAAACGGTGAAAATATTAGTGGAAAATTTAATAAATCTAATTACAACACGCAGAAACTTCTTACAAAAAAAATAATTTACAAGGATGAGAAAAAGGAAGGGACTCTGACGCTACTGTGCCACTCTGTGTTCTATAAAAATAATCAAGCTTTTGAGGAGCTTTTACAAGAAGCAATAAATCAAGGAACCTTAAAGGATGTTCTTAGTGAGGAATTGATCCAAAAATTGCCAAATGGTCTAACAATAACTTACACGGCACTGGTATCCTGCATATTAGAGGAAGATAGTAAAGCTATTAGAGCAGTTTTAGAAGCTTCTAAAAAGAATGGTTTTTAAAAGAAATTCTCAACCAGAAAGTGAAAGTAGAGAAAGCAGAAGGTCAAGAGATAAGCTATACTACACTACTTGACTATGCTAATAAACACAATTGCAAAGAAAGTGCAAAGATTCTCAAGGGATTTGAAGAAATTCTGAATATAGAAGTTAAAAATGATATACCTGTAAGTGATAATGCTGAAACTAGATGTGAAGATATCAATAAAGACCATGAAATACATGAATCTAGAATTGTAAACAGTGAAGAAGCTCGAAATATTTTAATAGAAAGTGAAAATCCTCAACTCATGTGTGAAAGCAACAAAGAAGCTAAGAACTCTTTAGATGAGCAAGGGCTAAACGCTTCTGACAGCCCATCTTCTGCTGAACCATGTTTTGATGCTACAAACGAAAAAGACAAACCATTAACGCAGCAAAGGCAAGCAATTCTAGCTAGTGTTGTTAGTACAGCGTTACTGGTAAGCAGCATTGCACTGTATATCATGGAAATGCCTGTAGTAGCAGTGGTTGTGGGAATAGTTGGATTAGCATGTATAGGTCTTGTGCTATATAAGC
Source organism: Wolbachia endosymbiont of Nasonia oneida (assembly GCF_009012935.1). Lineage (NCBI taxonomy): Bacteria > Pseudomonadati > Pseudomonadota > Alphaproteobacteria > Rickettsiales > Anaplasmataceae > Wolbachia > Wolbachia endosymbiont of Nasonia oneida. The sequence continues at coordinate 6,872 of NZ_QESS01000010.1, forward strand.
CAAATACTAAGCTCGAGAAAATTAGAGATATAAAACAGTCTATTATTGCTTCTCCTGCTTTAAACTCAGTATAAAAGAATATGTCCAATAATTTTTTTTAATAAGATAATTTATTTAGAATACTATCTAAATTATTAACACAACATTTATCTTGTACCCCTGCTGTTTCTCATTACCTTGAGCTATTTTAAACCTTCACAGCAGAATCAACACCATTTTTAACTTCAACATTACTAAGTGCTGTATTTGCCTTATGTGAACAGTAACACCCTACTGCGAGAAAAGTTAATGCAGCTACAGCAAGTGTAATACAGATTGCTAAATGAAACATTGTTAAACTTGCACCAACAGCAAATGCTCCAGATAATACAAAAGAAATAGAAGCATAGGTTATTTGCTTTCTATCCTGGGCGCTTGCTGCTGAGAGTTTTTTGTTTCCATTGTCTGGACTTGGACCTTTTAGGCTTTGCCGTATTTCATTTAAATTCTCTTCAAATTGAACTTTTGCTTCATCAAGTTCTCTAGTTTTTGCAGCTAAATCTTGCCTTATACTATCTTGCTCACGTTCTAACTGTGCAACCTTCTGATTTGTGCTACTCAGCTCTCGATTTCTGTTGCCAAGTTGTGCTTTTAGACTTTCAATTTGACCCTTCAACTGCTTACCTTGACTTTCAAGTGCTTCTAGCTGCTGGCTTTTATTTTCACTTTCATCTTTAAGCTTCTCTAGCTCTTTATTTTGATCCCCCAGTGCTACATTTTGTGTGCTCAGCTCTTTATTTTTGCTTTCAGCTTTTTCTAGCTTTTGAAGTACACTATTTAACTGCCCCTTTAGTTGTTTTTTTTCTCAGTGAGTTGAACTACTTCATTAGTTTTTCTAGCCAAATCTTGCTTTGCATCATCGAGGTTGTTTTGCAAGTCTACAAGCTGAGCCTTTGCCTCTTTAAGTTCTTTAGTACGGTTATCTACTTGATCATTGAGTTGACTAGCCTTCTGTTGCTCTTGCATTAACTCTTTATTCGCTTGTCTCAACAAAACTTCCATGCCCTCAAGCTTCTTTTGCAATTGCGAAACCTTTTCATTTACAATATTTAGCTCTTCCACCTTTCCTGCAAGTTGAGTTTTTGTTTCCTCAAGTTCTTCAGTAAGTGTAGTCACTTTACTAATTTTTTCATTTAAGCTTTGCTTTGCACTCTCCAGCTCTTGTTCTAATTGAACTTGTACATCCTTTAGCTGCTTATTTTCCTTTGTAAGTTCCGCATGCTCTTGTTTTAATCGAGTTTGTGTATTACTCAGTATATTTCTTTCGTTATTAAGTTGAGCTGTTTTACCAGTCAGATTATTAATATTTTGTTCTAGCTCGATTTTTGTTCTCTCAAGTTTAGCTACTTCACTAGCTCTGCTATCCAAGTTTTGTTTTGCGTCATCCAACTCTTTCGTCTGCTTTTTGAGCTGATCTTCTAATTTCCATACATTTCTGTTCAGTACTCTCTCTTTCTCTGCAAATTGGCCATCAAGTACATTTTTTTCTTTATTCAAATCATCTATCTGACTAGTTAGGTCACTATTCTTTCTTTCTAGTCCAGCATTTGTCTCCTTAAGCTCCTTTATAGTATTATCAAGCTTAGTTACTTTTCCAATTTTGCTTTCCATCTCTTCTTTTTTCTTTGCAAGTTCAGCTTCTGTTTTCTTAAGTTTCTCTTTAAGCTTTCCTACTTGACTAGCTAGATTACCATTCCCTTGTCCTAGTTCAGCTTCTGCTTTCCAAAGTCTCTCTTTAAGGTTAGATATCAGAAGACAAGCTATTTTTTTTGTTTGAACACTATCTGGCATTGCTGAGTGCAAATATCCAATATTAAAGTTAGCATCACAATTAAGTAAAAGCTTAATAGCTTCTAGTTTACTATTTTGAATAGCAAGGTCTAGAGGCGTACGATTATCACTACCTTTAGCATCAACATCATAGCATCTTTTTTTGAGAAGAAGATTAAGTGTTTCATTGTTATCATTTAAAACAGCGTAATGTAAAGGTGTACGCTTCTTTTCTATTTCTACTTCCTCCTTAAAGAATTTTATCACTTCTTCTCTTTTCTCTGTTTTGGATGATTTTGCTAAATTCAAAACAGTGCTATTTCCATATGTAATGTTGAAGTTAGCACCGTTCTTCACAAGAAGCTTTACTATTTCCAAATTGCCATTGCAAACCGCAAAGTATAAAGGTGTTATACCATTATTATCTTTGACGTCAACATCAGCACCTTTACTAAGGAGAAACTTTGCACCTTCTAGAAAGAGTGCCACATCATCGTTATCTTTGCTGCTATTAGGAAAAAAAGACCAAATGTACTCCATCCACCCGTTATTGGTATCTTTTTGAGCTGTCTGACGTGCATCACGAGCTATAAAGTGTAAAGCTGTCATATCACTAACGTCTTTAATGTCAACATAAACTTCACCATTCAAAAGAGCTTGTGCTACTTCTTTACTGTAGAGGGCAGCAAGATACAAAAGACTAGCACCACTAACTTTAGCCTCTAGGGATGAAGATAGCACCGTTTTGATGCACTCTTCATTTTTAACAGATAACGCAGAATTAAGTATATTATGTATCTTATCAACAACATTCTCATCTTCTAATGTTTTCAAGTATTCAGTAACGTGGTCAGTAAAGAGTTGGTTAAATTCTTTTCTTAATGCTATGGTTGGAAAGAATGCATGGCTTACAGTTCTTATACCGTTATCTTTTTCTTTTAATCTGCCGGATAAAATATCAATGTATTTTTGTTGACCTACAAGCAGTAATAGAGATTCCAGTTCCTTTTGATCAAACAATTTACTCTGATACTTTTCTGTAAGCTTATCATTAGCTGCAATTGCTAGAAGCACTAATTCTTCTACTAAAAAGCTGCAATTATTACTTTCTGTATCAAGTTTATACTTTGACAACATATTGTCATATATATACTTATGATCGTCCCTTTTTTGCAAATCCAAGTTAAGGTATCGTGAACAAAAGGCTTTAAAATTATCACTATTCAGGCCACTCATGAACACATCATCTTTATCTATGTTATTTATAACTTCGTCTAACTGCTCATAGTCATTATGCTTGACTGCTTCGTTCAAAATATTTATCACTTCATCAAGGGTTTTAATGTTCAAAACATCGAATTTTTCATGCGACCCTTCTGAAACTTTATCGTTTTCCTGCTGTGTTAAATTAAATAGCTCTATAAGCTTACTATTACCTTTATCAGTAGCAATTTTCATTGCATTAAATTCTCCAAGAAAAGGATTAGCTCCTTTATTTAAAAGCAACTTTACAATTTCAATACCTTCACTTTGTAAGATAGAATTATTTGAAAAATGCTTTAGTATTTCAGTATTTTGTTCAGGGGAAGTATATTTCAACAGAATCCTTATCGTTTCTTTTGTATATTTACAGCTATTAGCGATAACTGCTTTTTCTAACTCAGCAGTAACATTAATCTTTGCTCCATGCTGAAAAAGCAAATTTGCTAAATTATGGTCATTATTTTCCAGAGCGTAATAAATAGGTGCTTTATCTTTTGACTGACTAACTTTATTAACATCAGCTCTGTATTCTAATAGTGATTTTATAACCTCATCCCTTAATGAAAATCTTTTAGCCTTTATCATGCCTGAGCAGTTTTTGCATATATGGCTTAAAGCTGTATCTTTAAAAGAGATATTATCATCAACTTTTTTACTGTCTCGTAATAAAAAGTCTTTATAAAAATTAAGCCAATTGCTATGTTCACAGGCATTCATAGCAAAACGAGTCAATATCACTTTTTGATTGCGAAACATACTAAAGTTCTTCACTCTCTGTATTAGCTCTTTTGCTTTTTCTAAATTTTTAGAAGAAATGGCTCCGAGCAATTCATTTTCAAGACATTCATTGGATATCCTTTCTTTATCATACTCCGCTCTTTGTTTTGAATCTGTTAATATGCTATATGCTTCTTCAAGTTTTTGAAAATTTTTTTTTGCTGTTTCTTTGTTACTATTTTTATCTGGATGATGTTTTCTTGCCAAATTTCTATATGCATTTTTTATCTCATCCAGGCTGGCATTTACCTTTACTCCCAATATTTCATAATAGTCAATATCAAAGTTAATAACACGTTTAGGTGTGTTAATACTTGTATAATCATTAACTGGCGGCATAAATTTTCTGATAATTTTCTCTTTGTTATGTTATCATTAACCCTAACTTTTGTCAATATATATTGCTGATTTCTAAATTGGATTGGAAACGTAATTTACATCAAAATTCTCCAATGTAAAGAGTATACTAAAGCGCTATTAAACTATATTGCAAAGTCCGTTCTGATTTAACAAAACACTACACTTTTTAGTATCAACGAGAATTTAATTATTTACTTCCTCCAAAAAACATAAAAATGATCGTATATTTGTGAGAATGCGTTGCGTAAAATAGAATCGTGGAAATAGAAGCTTCAAATTGTTGCAACAAGGTTTAGACAAATTGGTTCATATGTAAATATGGCTAAAGTGAGCCAATGTAGATGATTTTAGCGCATAATCAAATTACCATATAAAAAAGTTCGTATGGTACAATTGGTAGACCATGCCATCCCAAAACAAACTCTTCTCACGGTTACTGGTTTTATAGTGTTTTCTAAAATAAGTGATAGTGTGCTAATATACAGATTTGCAGCTTTTAGCAATTAATCCCGTAATGGAAATTTATCATTTATTTTCGAAACTACTATAGTTGCTGAAAATGGTTGCGTTGTTTAAGTTTTTAACGATATATGTTGCTGAATTAATAGCAATTCATTTTTGACACATAAACTCTCAATAACCCTCATCTACCAGGAAGATCATCTGCAGAACTATGTCCTAAGTTGTCCTTTATACGAAGAACATCCTTAACTGATATAAGAGTATTTGGCCCCTGTGCACGATCATTGAAGATGGCATACGTTAAAACTACTGTGTTCCCGTCAGTAATACGCTTATATCCTCTAGCATTAAAATAACTACCTAGCTGAGTATTTGCTTCTGCGATTTTTCGCTGTAGCTCTCCAGTACCAGCAAACTTTAACTCTATTACAATTGGATGGGTACCATCTCTCGCTTCCACAGATCTTAACAGAACTAAGTCCACTTTCTGCCCTCCTCCCAACTGAAATTCAATAATTACCCTAGCTGGATTACTGCAAGCGTAAAATAACCCATGCAATATAGAATGAAATCCTGCTTCCCTAGCGTTATCTCTATTTACTGTCCACCTTAATGGAAATAACACATTAGAAATGGCTTGGAATACTTGTGCATGACGATTTTGTACTTGCCAACCAGTATTCATCATTATATCTGCAGCACTGTGCACATTACTAACACCACCTACTTGTAAAACGTCACCTTGAAAAACAGTATTACCCCTATTCTGCAGATAATGAGCAGGTGACTGGAATGGTATTATATTAACAGTTAGGCCTAAATCATCTTCATTCCTTCTATTAGGGTCTAATTGGCACATCACTTCATAAACCCTAGCATTTGGCCATTGTGCTAAATCTAATCCCATATTGGGAAATTGGTGACCCAAGATATGACGGATATGAAACACAACAACTCTTTCTTCCCTCCCTAATAACACATGTAAAACCATAGTTAAAGCACGATCTCCAATATTTACTTGTGCAATTCCTCCTTGCGGACCTAGCATCCTATCGTTATCATGATACTCAAACAAGTACTTAGTTACATATATCTCATTTCCATCTCTTAACACAACTCTTCTTCTTGTAAATGCAGTACTTCCAAAAGTAAACCCAGTTGTATAAAGAAATACTCTTCTATCTCTAGCGCTAACACCACCTCTACTTCTCACACCAGGTACAACAGGTACACCAAACGATGGATGGAGTAAATAATCTCTGACATTTTCTTCAATTTCTTGATTTGCTAAGGGTTCAAATAATCTTTCTACTAAAGAATATTCCCTTTCTAAGAAATTTTCTATACTAAGCTGAAAACGCCTACGATTAAGGTCAAAGTTCAGTCCCACACAGATAGCATTGCCTGATGAGGTATGGATAGACAGTGATGAAACAGGACATCTGTTAACGTAGTTCTCTGCTTGCTCTAACGCATCTGCAGCACTTCTTCTTCCTGCCTTAAGCTCAATTATGATAGGCACAGAATCCCCTAACCTCTGCACACCACGCACAAGAAAAGTAATATCTGTATACCCTCCTCCTACAAACAATTCAAGATAAATGCCAGCTACATGGCGATACCTAAAATTCATCAAAAAGCCTGACAAAAAGCCATGGTAGTCAGATTCGATACCATTAAAGTTTAACGATTGATTATACCTATCATATGTATCCAGAATATACTGTAAAACATCTTCAATATTATCTCTTATATTAACTGCATTATTGTCTGCTAACCCATTTATTAAATTTAGTAAATAATTATTTTGCAATCCAGGTGTTCTGGTAATTTCATCAAAGCCATCACACGGAGATGCTGAATTTCCAGTAAATGCTTCTCCCTCACGAAATTGCATGCACCTTACTGCTTCTTCATCCTCATCTTCCCCCTGATTCCATGCCCATACAAATGTTTTATACTCCTGCCAAGCTACTCGCCTTCTTCTAATACCCTGCCTCTGCAGCTCATCTTCTAACCACTGCCTCTCTTCTTCGCTAAATCTTGAGCCAAAACTGTTTTGCCTATCAGCAATAGTGTAGCACCTTACAACTCTGTTATTTCTTTGATCTACCTCATTAGTTAAGACAGCAACCTTTAAATTTCCCCTTCTATGATTATCTGGATCATTATCAAAGCGAAAAAAAATCCTTTCATTATTATTTGCAACATCAGAATCATGTACAGTAGCAAACATACCGAAAAAAAAATGCAGGAAAGAAACGATCTTTACCAACGGAATGTAAAAAAGATGGACTCTGATCTAAAAAAGACTCAAACCTTTCCACGAAACCTTGGCAATTTCCATTTAACAAACTTCTAATTAACCCAATGTTTTCACCGTTACCATGCATATAAATACCTCTATCTTCTGTGACAAGAAAATCCACTAACTCCAGCACCCTTCAACATAGACTGTGGATCACCAGAGCTACCAAAATCACCGCCTTGAGGAGGCAGAGGCGCTTCCTTTTCTAACTCATAAAATAGCTTTTCTGCCAATTTATCATAATCTATATCATCTTTCATACCAGCTCTTCCAACAATCTTTAGATTTTTAACTATAGACTTTTCAAAATTTTTAAAGTCTGTAGTTGAACAAAACTCCTTAGCAAATTGCAATATTTCTAGTATTTCACTCTTTTTTACATTTGCAGCACTACCTGTTCCGCTACTCAATTCCAAGTCAATGATCAATCCTGCAAGAGCATGTTTGATTGGCACTATGCCACTGGAAAAAAAGACTGCAGCCTTTTCTTCCTTTCCTTCCTGGCTATTGAAATTACCACATCTTATAAGATCCATCATAATTTTTCTAGCTTGAGTACTTAAAGTAGGACTTTCAACGACCTTATCCGAAAGGGAAGAAAGAAGAAGAGCGTAATCCTTAGGTGAAAGTATTTTATCTTCTAATATTTTATTTTTAAACATTGGAACTATAGTTTGAACTGTATCAAAAAAATTTTGGCGTATCAACATGCTAAGAAGAGAATATATTCCTTTGTCTTTTTTTGATAACTCAGAGTTTTTCAACAGTTCATTTTTTCCTTGAGCATTCATTTTGCTCAGACAAAAATCTAAAATAACAGCACCATTATAATTACATTGAACAGAAGATAATGTAGTAATTGCACCGATAATTTCCTTTTCTCTTTCTCTTTCACTTAAACGGTCATAAAAATATTCCACTCCCTCACTCCATCTAAGACCTACAGCTTCCCTAAAACCTTCTACACTACTGTATTCTTTTAATTTTAATCCTTCAGATTCTCGATCAATCCAGAAGCTAAATACAGGATCATAACTTTCCATAGACCCTAATAGATCACTTCTTATGTATTTGTTGTTGCTAGCTGCGGGCCTACCATCACCATCTACTGCATCAGGGGAAAACCTACCCTTGTGAAATTCAAACTTCTCCTGAAAAAGTGGTTGAATTTTGTCTACCATACAGTACTTACATGCCATATTATACCTAGAAAATGGGTTTTCTACTTCACCTATTTTTTCTGTAGTTAGCTTTTGCCCTAGCGTTGCGTTATTTAATCTTGTACCTGACCAACAATTTTCATCTTGAAATACATTATATAAAAATTTCAGCCCATCATCTTTAAGGTATTCTACCTGCCTGGTATAAGTTTTTACCCATCTTTCGATAGCTAAGCGCCTTCCAGCAGCAACATCAGGATCCCTATGTTTAATGATATCCTGTAGTTTTTTAAGTATTGCGGCATGACGATCTGTTTTTCTTGGCATTGCACTCTCCATATAAAAATACTTACTGCATTATGCAAAAGTTAGAATCAAATATCAACACTAAATTTATCAAGGACAAGAAAAATTTTATGAAAAACATTTTCTATATTTAGATATTATGCGTTTAACTGATACGTAGAATTGGTGAGAAAATCGAACAGGCCATAGCGAGAATAGCGGAAGAGTTAGATATAGGCTCTAGACTAGTGGATAAAGAAATATAATAAGTTAAAAATGGATAGAGCTTTAAGGGAGTTGCAATACTTAGGCTTTTTCCTTGAGTTGTTCAATTTCATCTATCGAAAGGCCGGTAGACTCAGCTATTAAGTTAACAGATACGCCAGCTTTCAGTAAGTTTTTTGCAACTTCAATTTTACCTTTTTCACGGCCAATTTGGATGCCTTCTTGTCTACCTTTTTCTTGACCTACTTTAAGACCCTCATCAAATTTTTGAGCTAAAGCAGCTATTTCATCCATTATACGTTTTTTCATTTGTTCATATGCTAGTAATTCTTCTTCTGACCAGTTAAACTTATTCATCTCTTCATAAGCTCGTTTTATTATTACATCACTACCAACTATCTTATCTAGATCCTCTTCCCTTGTTTCTCCTGCATAACGAAAAAAATAACACCATTTCTCTACTATATTTTCTAGTTGATCTTCCTTTGTTTTTGTAAATTTTGGTAGTTCTATGAATACGAAGTAAAAATCCTTTAAGTCATGTTCAAAGCTATTTTGATCTAAAATGACATGATTAGATTTGTACTCAGACTTATCAGGAAATAAAATACAGTCTGCTATAGCAATAAAGATAATTTCCTTAAGGTCATGGTATTGATCACCTTTATCCGCTTGCCTTGAGTAAGCTTTAGCTGCGTAATATTGGGCACGTTTTTCAAAGCCTTTGGTTTTAGCGACCTGCATTTCGACTATCACTTGTAGCCCATTTTCATCTCTGCAGAGAACATCGACAATGCTTTGTTTTTTAGAAGCAATATCAGGGTCTTGAATAGTACTTAAAAACTCTATATCCTGTATTGCATTTTTTCCAGCAAAGCCGAGAATATCATTAAGAAAGTGAATAAGGATATCTTTATTTTTTTCAGTGCCAAAGATGCGCTTGAACGATATATCATTTTTGGGATCGAGAAACTTAGAAAGAGCCATAGGAAATCCACTTAAAAAGCATCAATAATTATACACAATTATGAAGAAATATTCAACTAAAATTCAAACATGTTAGTAGGAGAATGATCTGCTCAGAAGAACTTAGCCAAGCAGTTTTTTTTATCTCTTCTTATGACTGCTTTTATAATATACCTTGGGAAGGACAGCTTAGACTTGATTTGTATTGATATTAAAGCTATATCTTGATCAAGCTGAGAGTTGAAAATATGGCAATAATTCTTTTAGACACAAAAACTATAAATCGTATAGCAGCGGGAGAGGTAATAGAAAGGCCAGCGAGTGTAGTAAAGGAATTAGTAGAAAATGCAATAGATGCTGGAAGTTCAGAGATAGAGATCAAAATAGAAAGTGGTGGACGTAACCTTATAACTGTGACAGATGATGGAAATGGAATAGAAAAGGAAGATTTGGAACTTGCATTTATGCGCCACGCTACTTCAAAATTAAGCGATAGTGAGTTAATAGAAATCAAGCACCTTGGGTTTAGGGGAGAAGCTTTACCTTCAATTGCAGCAGTAAGCAGAATGAAATTATCGTCTAAGGCAAGTGGAGCAAAGGAAGCATGGTCTATAAGTTATGAAGGAGGAGAAAAAATAGGAGAGGTTATCCCTTGTTCTTTGCTACAGGGTACATATATTGAAGTTCGTGACTTATTTTTTGCCACTCCAAATAGACTAAAATTTCTAAAAACTGAAAGAGCAGAAACACAAAGCATTGTTGAAATTGTAAATAACTTAGCAATGATTAACTACAATATTGGGTTTACTCTCACTTCCAGTAATAAAAAGCTCTTAAAATATGCTAAACAAACTTCATTCTTTAACAGACTATGTGAAACAGAAGAAGAATTTCAAAGCAATTCGCTGGAAGTTAAAGAGGAAGAAGACGGCATCAAACTTACGGGACACATCTGTAAACCAACTATTAGTCGTGGCAATTCAACTCAAATCTATACGTTTGTTAATGGAAGGCCAATAAAAGACAATTTACTTGTTGGTGCAATTCGATATGCATATCAAGATTTTATTCCAACTGGAAAGTATCCTTTTGCAGTGCTGCAGTTAGAAATACCGTACGACCAAGTAGATGTAAATGTGCATCCAAATAAATCAGAAGTAAGATTTCAGAATAAAAGGTTAATATATGAAATAGTGAGAAGAGGGATAATAAAAGCATTATCGACTAGGTTCGCAGCAAGTGATGTTGAGTCTCAAAGTATTGAAGAGTTTGATAGCAAAGAGCAGGTTAATAGTAAAGAGGAAAAAAATCAAAAAGAGTTTTATGAAAAGAGACCAAGTCTTTTAGAAAATCGTCTAATGAAAGAATTCAATGCACCAGCTGAAAGAAGGCAAAGCTTACCAGAAACGTTTAAATATGGAGAATCTCCACCCCAAAAGGGAACGATGGTTCTAGAAAAGAAGCAAATTGATTTGATAGAGGATCACCCTCTAGGATATGCACGCTGTCAGGTCTACAATACTTACATTATTGCTGAGGCTGGAGATAGGCTGATTATAGTAGATCAACATGCAGCCTATGAGAGATTGATATACGAGTGCTTAACAAGCATAAAAAGACAAAAACTTCTCATTCCTGAAATAGTTGAAATTAAAAACCAAGCTGGAATGGAGATGGTTAAAACTTATAAAGATAAGCTTTTTGAAATGGGTTTTGGTATTGAAATAGAATCAGAAGATAAAGTAAGGGTAAAAGAAATACCTGCAATCTTGGGAACAATAGATATAAAAGAGATGCTAGTTGATATAGTAGATAAGTTAATGGAAATAGAAGATACGCTACCAATAGAGGATAAGGTGAACAAAATATCATCCATAATCGCTTGCCACGGAGCAGGAAGAAAAATGAAATTGGAAGAGATGAATGAGATACTAAGACAAATTGAGAAAACTCCATATTCTGATCACGGAAGACCAACGTATATAGAAATGAAACTAAGTGATATAGAAAAATTGTTTGAAAGGAGATGAGTTCAGTTTGTCAAAAAGGTTCCCAATTAAGTATACGTAACGGCTCTTCTGATTATGAGTATAAAATGTGAAAAAAGAGAATAAATGCTCTAATTTTTTATATTATAAAGTAGTAGGACAGAAAGTAAGAAGTTGTAGGATAGCAAAGGGGTATACTCAAAAAGATTTAGCAAAAAAAATCGGAACAACATATCAGGTAATACTGCAATATGAAAAAGGAACGCGCAGAATTTCAATTAAGAAGTTATATGAATTAGCAGAAGCATTATCAACAACTGCTAGAGATCTAGCTTGCGGACAAGAAGTATCAAATGAGGAAAGGTATGAGGAAGAAGAGATATTAAATCTAGTAAGAAGACATAAAGAGATTAAGGATCAAGAATTACGTGAAACGTTTTATTTATTAACTAAATTCATCCGTATTGGTGAGGAAGAAAGTGGAAAGGTAGTAAAAATAGAGGTGGCAAAGGGTTTAGTTAAGGAAGGAGTTTCTGCTCATGTTATCTCTCAAACGACCAGTTTATCTATTGATGAATATGATAATGATGAGAAAAAAATTTCTATTCCGTATAAAGTAGGTCAAAGAATAAAAGAATGGAGATTGATACGAGGATACACTCAAGAAGATTTAGCAAGCAAAGTGGGCGTAATAAATCAAAGAATATATGAATATGAACAAGGACGAGCTGCTGTTTCACTTGAAATGTTAGATGAAATAGCAAAGGTACTATTAATTAATATTACAGACCTACTTCCAGAAACAAGAGAAAATGAGAATAGTGAAGTGGAACTATCGAGGTTAATAGAAGAATACAAAAAGATTAAAAGCCAAGAACTACGTCATGTACTAATAAAATCTCTGTTTGAAAGCATACAAATTTGCAAAGAGAAAGTGAAGAAAGTAGAAAAGATGAAAATTGCAAAGAATTTAGTTAAGGAAGGAATTTCTATCAATATTATTTTAAAAACAGTAGACATCTCTTTAGACGAAATTCAACAAATTTAAAATAAAAAATCATTATCTATTAATATCTTTACTTTTTGATGAAAAAATAAGTAAAAAAGATTGAAAAATTGATTTGACTTCACTCAAAAGCTATGGCCTTATGCCAATGCTGACAAAAAACAGCAGTAAATATATAAAAACATTTTGTTATTAGTGAAGGGTAATTTTTATGAATAATAAGAAAAGTAGTAGAGATCGTAGAGAAGAAATAGAGTTCAGAGCATTAGAAAGCAACGGTAAAGCTCTACTTGATCGTGAAGTAATAGAAACGTTTCTAAGTGCAGTGCATGACAGGGAAGAAGCTCGAGTTATTGCTAGAAAGCTAATAGATAATTTTGGAATAGGAGGAGTTTTAGGCCAGGAAATAGATGACTTGAAAACTATAGAAGGGATAACTGACTCTACAGTAGCAGTAATTTTATGCCTAAAGGAAGCTGCAAAAAGAGTACCAAGAGAAGAGTTAAAGAAAGGACCTGTAATGGATAACTTGGAAACCATAGTAAAATATTTAAGGGTGAGTATTGGTTACTCAGAGGAGGAAAAGATGAAAATAATATATTTTGATCAAAAGTGCCGTTTAAAGGGGGAAGAAGTGTTCACTGGTACAGTGGATAAGGTACCTTTTTACATAAGAGAAGTAACAAGAAAGGCATTAATAAGAAAAGCGACGTCAATAATAATATCGCATAACCACCCAGAAAGAAGGTTAAAGCCATCTGATGAGGATGAAGCTGTAACTAAAGACTTGGCTAAAGCTTGTCAGACTATAGGGATTAGGTTACTGGATCACATTATCATTACAAGTGTTGGATATTTTAGTTTTAAAGAGCAAGGACTGTTATAAAGCAGATATTTGAAGATTTTCATGAGTTGTTTAACTACTTGAATGAAGAAAGTATTTGCAAGTACATTAATTGTTACTTATAATTAATGAAAAAGTATATATTGAATTAATAATCAAGTAATAAAGTCGGTTGTAGACTTAGTAAAGTATATTTAATAGCGGAGGCTAATATGAGTAATAAAATAATTGTACCTTTTGATGATCAAGAAGGAAGTACTTACGAGTTAAACATTGATCTTGATAGATTATCAAAAGGTGAGATGTTAAATGCTATTGTAGGAATTGGTCGTACTAAGGAGCAATCCACCTTTGTAAGGAAAATTAATAAGGCTAAAAAGCCTGAAGAAATAGCACCTTTCCCTGGTAGAGAAGTTCGCGAAAACAAAATCAACTATGGGAAAGGATTTGACTATGTTTATGGCACAAAACCTGTAAGTGATCAAGAAGATAAAAATCCATTTGCTTCAGCTTTGAAAAAAATAAAGCCGAGTGCAGAAACTTTGAGCTGGTTAAAAAGTGAAGTGGTAGAGGCAAAGAATGTAAATGAATTGCACAAAGTTATAGATAAAGTACTAGCATCTGGAGGAAGGCTAAATGCATGTAATGATGGAGAGTGGAGTATTGCAGAGTATGTAGTATTGGGTACACACTTTCACAGATTAGAAAAAAGTGATCGAAAAAATCTAATACGTAAACTAATGCTAAGTGGTGCAGAGTTTCATGATACTTTATTGGAGAATAAATTGATAGGTGAAATCTATAATGAGCTACAGCCAGAAGTTCAGCCACAGATAGATGAGAGACTAGAAGAACTAGAGAAAGCTGGCGAAAGTGCTCTTCAAGAAGGAGAATTAATAGATATCGAGATAGACAATGCAACATTATATATAGAATTTTCTGAGGACAGTAAAGTAGAGGTTGCCAAAATACTGAGAGATTTAGGAAGTAATATTTTAAAAATTGGCAATGATGCAGTTGAGGTTAAAAGTGAGAAGGGAGGTATAAGAAACTATATCGATATGTCAGATGAAAGCTCTATTATATTAGAATTTCCTACAAGCATTGGTCAGCTAAATATTATATTGTACCACGATGTAAAAAAATATGATCAAGTACAAGTGAGAGTAGAAAACAAAGAAATGTGGGCTGAGTTACAAAAAAGAGGCGAAGAAATAGGAAAAAACTGCCTTTTTGGAGGAGTGAAACTTCAAGAAGCAGTAGAGAAAGGTAATTTCACTAGATGTGGCATATGGAGTGAAAAGTATGCTATAAAAGAGGTTAGCAATAATGAAGTATTGTCTCCGTGGGTAAATAGAATACGTAAAGGTAGTAAAGAAACCTTTAGAGAACTTTAATGTGTCTATAGCCAACTGTAAGGTTCCAGAGGTTTTTTCTTACCGTTATATCTGAGCTATAGTAGAAAATATTATATATGGTTCTTTGTATGGAAAAAAGTCTAGACTATGAAGTAGGGCAAAAAGTGAAAAGTTGGAGGTTAGAGAGAGGGTATACTCAGAAGGATTTAGCGGAGAAGGTTGGTGTAAAGTACTGGGCAATACTGCAATATGAAAAAGGGAGTCGTAAAATTCCAATTAAGAAATTATATGCTATAGCAGAAGCGTTATCAGTAAATGTTAAAGGTCTAGTTTGTGGAGAGATGCTACCAAATGAAAAAAGATATTTTGAAGATGAAGAAATATTAAATTTAGTAAAGGGGTATAAGGATAAAGAATTAAGCGAGGTATTTTATTTATTAACCAAATTTATTCGTTTGAGTGAGGAAAGAAGCAGAAAAGCGGTAAAAATGGAAGTAGCAAGGGGTTTGATGAAAGTAGGAGTTTCTGCTCATGTTATCTCTCGAACAACTAACTTATCTATTGGTGAGTATGAGGAGAACAAAATTCCCATTCCATACAAAGTAGGGCAAAGGATAAAAGAGTGGAGATTGATACGAGGATATACTCAAAAAGATTTAGCGAATAAAGTTGGCATAACAAATCAAGGAATATACGAGTATGAACAAGGGAGAGCTGCTGTTTCACTTGAAATGTTAGATGAAATAGCAAAGGTATTATCAATCAGTATCATAGATCTACTTCCCGAATCAGATGAAGATAGTGAAGTGGAAGAAAAGCTATCAAACTTGATAGAAGAATACAAAAAGATTGAGAGTCGGGAATTACGCGATATGCTAATCAAGTCTTTATTTAAAGGTATACATGTTTGTAGAGAAAAGGTCAGAGAGGAAAAGAAGATTGAAGTTGCAAGGAATTTAGTGAAAGAAGGAATTTCTGTTGATATTATCTTGCAAACGACAGGCTTATCAAATTATATGATTGAGAAATTTTTGTGATTTCATAAAAACTTAGCCAATAGTGGATTTTTTTGTGATAGAATATATGTTTGCTTCTGTAGGAAAAACAGCTTTTAGAGGATTTATCTATGATAATTCAGAGCATATTGGCTCAGCAAGCTACGAGCTGGGGAAAAAAATAGAAGGTTGTAGAATAGTACAAGGGTATACTCAGGCAAAATTAGCAAGCAAAATTGGTTTAACACATAAGGAAATACATAACTTTGAACTAGGGTGCAAGGCTATTACAATCAAAGAATCGTATATAATAGCAGGAGCATTGTCAGTTAATGTTATAGATCTACTTCCAGGACCAACAGTACTAAGAGAAAACAGTTGGTATGAAGATGAGGATAAAGAAATAGTCTATCTAACAAAAATACATAGAGAAATTAAGGATCAGGAATTACGCAAGAAACTGTATCCATTAGTAAGGTTTGTATATATTAGCGAGAAAATTAGCCAAGAAGAAGCGAAAATAGAAGTAGCAAAGAATCTAGTGAAAGAAGGAGTTTCAGTTGATATTATTTCCCAAGTGACTCGCTTATCTACTTATGAATATGATGATATAGAGAAAGAAATTTGTACTGATTCTATACTCTACAAAGTGGGGAAAAGGATAAAAGAGCAGAGATTAATACGGGAATACACTCAGGAGGACTTGGCAAATAAAATCGGTTCAACACCTAAAGAAATACACGACTATGAACGAGGATATACAGACATTCCAATTGAAATATTATATAAGATAGCAAAGACATTATCAGTTAACATTAAAGCTCTTGGACTAACAGAATATGAAAATGAGCCAGTTTTGAGGTTTGTAGGTAAATGCGAAAAAATTGAGGATCAAGAATTACTGGATACGGTAGCTAGATCTTTATCTGAAGGAATGCAAACTGGTAAAGAAAAGGTTAAAAAAGCAGAGAAAATCAAGCTTGCAAAAGATCTAGTTAAGGCAGGTATTGCTATTGATATTATCTTGCGAGCAAGTGGCCTAACTGCTGATGAGTGTGAAAATTGAATTGTGTTAAACAATATATTAAGATATAAGTAAAAATAGTTATATATTTAATATTTCTATACAGAATTTTTCTATCACTTTCTGATTGTCCTCTATCATTGCCTTTGCCTCCTGTTGAAGAAATTTGATATTTTTTGATGTAATGTTATCCATGTCAGCCGACGCTAGCTTCAATTGCGATTGTATTCTTACGTATCTATTGCCTATTACTTGATTCATCTGATAATTTACGCAGTCCAGTCCAGAGGCAAACATCACATTTAACAAAGGTTTTATCCAGCCTATTTTTCCAAATCTCTTTGAATTGGCATACTCTATGCTTCTATCTGTTCTTCCAGTACCTATCGATAACAGTACAATATCATCATTTGGAAATAACCTCTTACCACTTGCGTATGCACATGCCGCTGGATTATTTGCAAAAACCCCGCCATCCACTAATACTCTGTCTATCTGGTCAATTTTTAGATGTTTTGGTATGAAATAAGTAGGGGCAGCCGTTGCAGCTCTGAGTGCATCTTTTAGCCTGATAAAATTTCTGTCTTCTCTCCAGCTCTTAAAAAAGAAAGGATAGTTGTTGTTAATATCATAACTTGTTATCAGTACCTTACTTAATGTGTTTTTTAGAATATCCTCTCCAAAATATTTATCCAGTACAAATTCAATATTTTTATGTGGGTATTGTGTGCAATTAAGCCAAGAAAATATTGATCTTCTCAAAAATGAAGATTTAAAAATATATGACCCGTATTTTTGGTAAAATTCAACTAAATCATTGGCTGAATATTGAGGGTTTCCTTGTTTATCTTTTTTACATAATCCTGCTATAACAATTCCACCGGTTGAGGTTCCTGCCATTAAGTGAAAGATTTCAGCTACTCTCTTTCTTGTTCTTTTTTCTATTTCTGCTAGAATAATGGCAGGAATGATTCCTCTAATTCCACCTCCATCAACGGATAAAATATATTTAATCATTATGAATTTAGGTAAGGGTATTAAGATTTAATTTTTCCGCTTAGAACGTGTAATTTAAACTCATCCAATTCCTCAGAAAGATTTTTCACCCTTTCCTCAAGTACTAACACTTTTTCCATTAAACCATATTCAATAAGTTTATCGTGAAATTGTACCCTTGAGTCTAGCTTGGATAACCACCATATCAATGCTACGGTTTGGATTAATATGGTAATAATTACCGTAATTGGGATTTTTTTTAGCATATTTTTTACTGGTTATAAAATAATTGCAAATTACTGATAAAAGAAGAAATATGTTCAGTTTCTATATTTTGCTGTGGTAGTCACTATTTGAATTCGTATTGCTCTTCTGCAGATCCTTATGACTCCAATATATCTTTGATCTTATTTGCTATTTTTGAGCGAGCCTTCTGCATTGGAAAGTAGCTTTATTACTTCTCTGTATTGCTTGTTTTTATCTTTATTACGTTCTTCTGATATTACAGCCATGCTTCTAGGTGTTCTTCCATCTTTAGCTACAGCACTAGGATCTGCTCCTTTGTCTAATAAAAATTTAACAATTTCCAAACGTCCTTGATCTGCAGCATAATGCAGCGGTGTCCATCCCTCATACCCCCCAGAAGCGCCTATATCAGCTCCTTTTTGCACTAGAAAATCCACAACTTCTAAACAACCTGCCTCTGAAGCATAATGTAATGCTGTTAATTTAGGAACCTGCACATTAACATCTAATAGATTTTCTACCAAAAGTTTTACAACCTCTAAGTTACAATTTTCAGAAGCAATTTGTAGTACTATTTTATAATTACTCACAGCTTTACTCTTTGTATAGCAACATGTAACAACAACACATATAATTGTTATCATAAGCCATAGAAAATTTATCTTATTCTTTATGTTCTTACTTATTTTGTTCATGTCTAACATTTTTTTAGAATTAAATAATCATTTGCTTAAGTTTCACTTAAACAGCTTTGCTCACTGTCGCCTCTACTATAGTTTGATATCCCCTATTATTGAGAATATGTTCTGCCTTGCTAATTACCCATTCACCTTCAATTTCCTGACAAAATCCTGAAAGGCTGATCTTAGCTTCTGCAAATAATTCTGGATTACCAGGAACAGTTACATTTAAGTTTGATGTACTACGTTTTAGTTGTCTTAACTTAGCTGCTGCTGCACTAATTGCTGATTCTGCGGTAGAGTAAAGCGTTTGCAGAGTATAACTTGGACCCTCATTTCCCACTTTCTCTTCTATAGTTTCTCCCTTTTCATAACTGTGCCATTTTGCAATAACAGATCCATATTTGTTACGCACATTAAAATTTACCTCCCAATTTATAACATCTTTAGGTGTAAGTACTGTTGTGCCTAACATCTTTCCAGTTGCTGATCTTGCTTCTCCCTTTGGAATAAAAATTATATATCCTCCTGCTGGTTTTACTAACGCATCATATTTTTTGCCTAATCCTTCCAAAAAATTCATGTCGCTTTCATCTGCTTGAATGGTATGTGGTATAAATATATTTTCAAATCTTTCAGCGACTTTACCTTCATACCCATGCTTTTGTGCTATTTCTTTAATTAAATCTCCTAAGGTAATGTCCCACTGCCATTAAGTTAAGGAAGGAATGGTAAAAAACGAACCAGA
>NZ_QESS01000011.1:0-20966 GCF_009012935.1 Wolbachia endosymbiont of Nasonia oneida
ATCTACCCTTATCCTATCACATCCGGACTTTTATGGAAAGAGCTATAAAGTCACCACCTTCACCGGTTAATGTTCCTCCAACTGATGTTGCGATTCTGTATCCTCTCTGCACTGTTTGGAATTTATATTTAGTGTTCTGGTCTTTGGATAGTTCTACCTCTGGAAATAGTTCTTTATACCAATCAGATTGCATTATGCACCTGGTATCAAGCGAATGTTTTTCACTAAGCAACTTAGAATAACTTGCAACTATTATTCTTGCAGTTGCCCAGTATCCATGCGGGCCACGCAACACTCATACATATGGACTTCATTGAACGCGGAGGCATATTGAATATTATGCGCCTTACTTCGCCAGCATTCGCTGCTTCCAGCCTGTCTGCTATGACTTTTATGTACTGATAATCATTATACTCACATCCCGGCACCACTGTTTGAAAGCACAGTTCAATGAATTTTAGAAAGTTCATGTTAGACCTCCTATAGTATCACCCAAGTAACCCCTATGGTGTCATCCAAGTAGCCGACACTGGTTCCTTTATGACGGCGTCATGCAAGTAGCTGACACTGGAATGACATCCTTTGGTTTTTTATATGGTTATGCAAGAAATCTAGTGTAGATTTTAATTTATTTTATAAGATTGAAGTGTTACAGTAGCGAGCTTACAACACTACTGTTTTGTAAATTTAGTGAATAAAATTACTTCTTTAACTTTATTGAAGCGAAAAATTGATTTCCATTGCGGTAAATGAGCAACATTATTGAATCTTTACCGTTTTTCTTTACTGCTAAATCAACTTGTTTTTGAAAATCGTTAGTATTTTCTATATCAGTTCCATCCAATTGGATAATGATGTCCCCTTTTTTAATACCACGCAGCGTGGCATTACTGTTACTATCTACATTGGTAACTATCACACCTTTTGTAGGTACATTATTTTTACTTTCTTTTGATTCTTTTGGCAGATTTGAAACAGTTAAACCGGTTACGTAATCAGATGTTGATTTATTTTCTTCTTGATTGTTATCTTGGCCATCATTTGTAGATTCTCCGATCACAACTTTAATATTAACCTCTTTGCTCTTTCTAAGTAACTTAACTTGCACTTTTTTCTCAGGTCCAGCTCTTGAAACCATTTGAGGTAATTGTGTCATTCTATCGATTTTTTTACCGTCAAATTCTAATAATATATCACCTACTTTAATCCCACCTTTTTCTGCAGGACTATCCTTTACTATACTTGCAACCAATGCGCCTTTTATATCTTTTAAACCCAAGGACTCAGCAAATTCTTTCGTTATAGGCTGAACTTGCACACCAAGCCAACCATGTTTTATTTTTTTGCCACTTTTTAATGTGTCAATAATTGACATAGTTAAATTAGATGGTATGGCAAAACCTATACCCACGTTGCCGCCAGACTCAGATGGAGAATAGATAGCAGTATTAATACCTATAACTTTTCCATTTAAATCAAATAACGGTCCTCCAGAGTTACCCCTATTAATTGCAGCATCAGTTTGAATAAATTCATTCATAGTGCCAATACTAATGTCCCTGGACCTTGCAGATATAATTCCTGTGCTTACAGAGCCACCCAAACCAAATGGGTTACCTATTGCCATAACCGTATCACCAACCCTTGCTTTATCAGAATCACCAAATGCAACAGAAGAAAGATCTTTATCAGAATTAATCTTAAGCACAGCAAGATCAGTTCTTGCATCATAGCCTAAAACTTCTGCTTTGAAATAAGTATTATCGTTCATAGTAACTGTGATATTTTTGGCGTTTTTAATAACGTGATAATTGGTTACTATAGTTCCACCTTTATCTATAATAAACCCAGAACCAAGCAACACCACCTCTTTGTTAACACTAGGGCCCCTATCCATAAAAAACTGATCAAAATGCTCAAAAAACTCTCTAAAATCATCAAAAAAATTATTTCCTGGCATAGATGGAACTCTAGTTCTGCTGTTATTTTCTTGTTTGATGATTTGTTCGCTTGAAATATTTACAACCGCAGGAATGAGTTCTTCCACTAAATCGGCAAGTCCTTGATTACAGTTGCATGCAGTAGTGCTAGCATCAACGACCTTTTTTGCATTCCAATCAAACATATTAGCATACGAAGAAAACGCAATTAGAAAATATGCAAATATAGATAAAATAAATGCCTTACTTTTCATAAATTATTTCCATCCTTTATTTAAAATATCTAAAAAGTTATTGTTTGGTGAAAGTACAAATTTAGTATTATTTTCGGCAAATGATTTACTGTAAGCGCTCATAGAGCGATAAAAGTTAAAGAACTCTTCATCAACCTTAAATGCCTCATTATAAATTCTAGTTGCTTCAGCATAACCACGGCCCCTTATTTCGTACGATTCTTTTACTGCACTGGAGATAATTTCCCTTTTTAATTTATCAGCTTTTGATCTAACTTCCTGCCCAGCTTGCTCTCCTTCTGCTCTAATTTCTTTTGCTTCTTTTTCCCTTTCAGTTTGCATACGGCGAAATATTGCAGAACTATTTTCTTCTGGTAAATCTGCTCTCTTAATTCTTACATCTATTATTTCTATGCCAAATTTTTCAGCTTCAGAATAAACTCCACGCTGAATCAATTGCATAACCTCTGATCTTTTTTCATTCAACAAGCTAATCAACGAAAATCTGCCTATATTTTCTCTTATGTGAGCTTCTATAACCGGATATAATCTTCTAACCAGACCTGATTCATTCCTCACAGCCTGGTAAAAAGTAACAGGATTTGTTATTTTATATTTTGCATACGCATCTACTATAATACGTTTTTGATCCGCTGTTATCACTTCCCTTGGGATCTTATCAGGACTTAAATCTAAAACTCTTTTATCAAGAAACTCTACACTATTTATGAATGGCAACTTAAAATATAAGCCACTTTCCCTAACATCCCTTACAACTTTACCCAGTTGTATAACTATTGCTTGCTTTGTTTCTTGCACAACAAATATTGAATTAGATAAAACAATCAATAAAACAACAAATACAGAAACAAAAACAATTTTAATATTACTACTCATGGTTATTTTCCTAAATTTGTAAGAGGTAAATAAGAAAACATACCTTTCAGATCATCAGTTACAACAACTTTGTCTACCTTACTGAAAATATTTTCCATAGTTTCAAGATAAATACGATTCTTAACGAGAGAAGGATTCTGTCTATATTCCTCATAAAGAGATAAAAAGCGATTTGCATTACCTTTTGCTTCATTTATTATTTCATTTTCATATGCTTGTGCATCTAATTTTATCTTTATCGCTTCACCCTTTGCTCGAGGTATAATATCATTATTATAAGCATATGCTTCGTTTATAGTACGCTCTTTGTCTGCACGAGCACTTTGTACATCTCTAAACGAACTGATTACTTTTTCTGGTGGATCAATTTTTTTCATTTGAACAGATAAAATCTCTATACCCATTTGGTATCCATCAAGAATCTGCTGCAATAGAATTCTAGTATCTCTAGAAATTTCTGGTCTGCCTTGACCAAGTGCAAAAGAGATCGTATTTTTACCTATTATTTCTCTCATGGCACTTTCAGCAGCATTTTTAACACTGAAACCGGGTTTGTAATCCCGCACTTTGAATAAATAGTCCTTAGCATCTCTAACGCGCCATTGAACCTCGAAGTTAACGTTGACTATATTTTCATCTCCAGTTAGCATCACGCCTTCACCGCGATCTGTATCTCGCCCATAAGAACTACTTACCCCAATTTCTTCACGATTTACTTCCTTAACGTTCACTTTAAAAACCTTGCCAATAGGGTAGGGGAAGTGATAACGCAAACCAGGTGTTTCTGTATTAGAATATTTACCAAAGGTAAGTTCTATACTTTCTTCACTAGGATGGACAATATAAAAGCCAGTGCAAGCATAGAACAGCAAAATAATGAAAATGATGAAATAAGGTTTTTTGCCCCTGTTTCTGGTTAATCCATTAAGAAAGAACCTTATATCAGATACAGCTTTACTTAAAATATCTTCATTATTAGGAGTTTTGTTCCCTACCGGTTTCTTCCCCAGATTCCAAGGATTATTATCATCAAACATAATGATTGATTCTATAATTAATACGCTAATATTACTTCTTTAATAAGAAAATGCAAACATAAATTGCTATTTTATTTACAAATTAATCATCAGGATGGAAAACATGATCGTACACTTCCTTTTCTCTATGTAGTATGGTTGACTCTATGGAATTTTCTGGCTTTTTTTTGAATTCTTTGTTGTCACTCTTTAAGTGCACTACGTCTTCGTGAAAATGGAAATGATAGCTGAATAATAAAACCATTATTATTAAAGTTATAACAGCCAAAAAGATGAGTGTTCTTTTTCTATACCTCATAAATGCTGCAGCTTCTTGACCTAATTTTCCACACTATCAAAAAACACGTCAAGCGAAATTATTTGAAGACAAATAAATACTGGCAATCAATTTAACACTAACTTAAGAATCAAGGAATACAATTATAATATATTTAATTAATAGTGAGGTTTAAAATGTCACCTAATGAAAAAAATTCTGTTGTAACTGAACAAGGAAATGATCTTGGTTTGAATAAAACGACGCAAGATTCATTAAATTTAGAGGCTGCTAAGGATCCCAAGAAGCTAAAAGAAAGAATTACTGACCTGTTAAAAGGGGATACAGAATTCTCTAAGATGAAACAAGGAGATAAGATTCTTGTAGTAAGTGCAGCAAGTGGATTATTTACGGCAGTACTACCACTTTTGGCAGTTGGTGCAACACTTGCTATACCGGGTGCTATAGTTGGTCTTGCTTTATATTTCGCTGTAAAAGTCGCTGTAAAAGCAGTTCAATCTGGATATAAAGGGCTCAAGTGGTCAGCAGAAAAAACAGTTGATGGGGCGAAATATACTGCTGGGAAAGTTAAGGACGCGTCAGTATATACTGCAGAAAAAGCAAGAGAAGGTTATTATTCAGTAAAAGGAGCTATAAGTTCTGTGGGACGAGCAACAAGAGAGGGAACTGGTGCTACGTTAGGAAAAATGGGGCGCAGTTTAAGTAATTTAAGTGAAAGTATGTCTAGTTTAGACGGCATCCCATATTCAATAGGTAACGAAGGTCAAACTGTTGTTTTGAAAACAGAAGAAAAAATAAGGAATTTCAATAGTGTAAAGGAGATGTTTATTAAGGAAGTTCTTGAAGACAAAGCCGTAAATAACGCTGCTTTAACTAAGGAAATATTTTCTAAGCTGGGAGAAAAAATATTAGAGAAAGCTTATTCTGTTGATGGTCAACAAAGTGCCAAAAAGGACCAGTTGATCAACCGGTTGAAACAGCAAGTAGATTTTGTCAATAAATTAGACGCTAAGAAGTTGCAAAATTTGTTGTCTAAGGATAATAATAGTCTTTATGAAATTTTCTCTGAACATCATAATGAAATTAAGGAGATTATTAAAAAATGCAAAACAGAGCATAAACTTTCTAACTCTATAGAGAACCTTAATGAAGTAGCAGGAAAGTATGGTATCAGAAAAGGTTCAATGCAATCTTTTGAAAACAGCTCATCAAGAAGCAGTTCAATGAGTTTTCTAAATTCTGTAAGTACTGACAGTACCATTAGCAGTGAAGCGGAATTGTTAAATCCTGCAAACCATAAAGAAGTGAAAACAGCTACTTCACTTTGGGATAAGGTTTCATCACCTTTCAAAAGTGGCAAAAAGTCAGAAAAAACTTCTGAAGTTAAATATCAAGTTCTTTCTGAATCAGACACGTTGCCTAGAAAAATAGGAAATAGCACTTTTTACGTTGATACTCCTACTCCAATTGAGAATACTAATAAAACTGCAACAATAGGAGGAAGACCAGGAGTTGCACGACGTAATAGTACTAGCAACCTTACTAGGGTAGAAACTCCAGAAGTACCAACTAGAAGCGCCTCATTGACTAACTTAAATGGACAAAGTTCTTTCAGTGAAGATGTTCTCAGTGATCCTAAAGTAAACCAATATCTTGGTAATTCGAATAAAGGAACTCTAACTCGCAGTAATTCTTTTGATAGTGCAAGAGGTTCATCTGGTCCTTCTACACCAACAAGCTCATTAGAAAGATTGGAACAATCTTTCAGTAAAGATGAAGTTGGGGCAGCAATGGAGAAAAACTTAAAAGAATTTAGTTTAAGTGCTAAAACTGAATCTACATTACACAATTCTTTTAGTAATCGTAATGGTTCTGATAGTGGATTCAATTCACCAACTTCTTCTCCAACACATACAATGTTTACTGAAAATGGCAAGGCAAAAACCCAAGCTGACTTAAGAAAGACAGGTCATCTGGACAAACTGGTGGGACAGCCTTCTACGAAAGTAGCTGTTGACACTGACGTTCAACAGCAAGCTGCACAAACAGCTGTGAAAACGAACTAAACAAAGCTATCCACCTTCTCCAAAAGGATGTTACTCATTGAGTAACATCCTTTTTTGTTTTTAAACTATAGAAAAATCCTAGATCCCAGCGGTATGCGTACAACCGTATGAACATTGTGATTTCTCTGCTAGGAAAGGTGTCATCCCAGTGCTTGACTACTTGGATCCAGGAAAGTTTGCTTGTTTACAAGCAAACTAGCATAGAAAGTGGTTACAACGTTTTCGATGAGATTATATGGAAAACTGGATTCCAGTGTCAAGCACTGGAATGACATCACAGGGGCACTGGGATGACACCTTTACGTTTGAGGCAAACTAGCTATAACACTTAACATACTACCTTTGCAAACAAATGTTCATACAGTACGCGCTGGCGTTATTTTCTCTTGATGAATAAACCTGAGTGGAGTATAGTAGCAATGCGTTTATATAGATTCTAATGAATAATTTAGTTTTCAACTTTTTCAAATTTAAATGAGGCTAAAACTATTTCTGAAGAATTGTTAAACGAGAAGTTAATTGTATGTGTAACTGAAGTAAATTCTCTGTATTTATGGAAGGGTGAAATTAACAGTGGTTGTGAAGTAGTGGCAATTATGAAGAGCAGGAATGATCAAGTTGATAAAATTGTAGAAAAAATCGAAGCAATGCATTCTTATGATCAGCCAGCTATTGCTGTGATGCCCATAGAAAAAGCAAATAAATCTTTTACTAATTGGGCTAATAGTGTTATTGATGTAAGTAGTATTGGGGTGTAGCCAAGTGGTAAGGCAGCGGTTTTTGATACCGCCACGCGAAGGTTCGAATCCTTCCACCCCAGCCATATTGAAGTGAGTGTGAAATGATATCACTTTTCTATAAATTAAGATTATTGAATTATATATTAGGTAGTCTAAAAGATATAATTGTGAAACTGTTTCTCTTCACAATGTATCTTTACACATTCAGCATTGTGCTCATGTTTCTCAGCAATGGTTTTTGGTATGCTGTAGAATTTTGCTCTTTCAAAAATGCGTTTTACCGTTTGTTTCAATATTGCAAGTGGTATTATGAAAATAGGGAAGATCTCGGTTACGGAATTTCTATTCGAATATTAGTGGCGTTTCTTACTCCGCATTTTCTCTATAAATTATTACTTGGCACAGGCTGGAAGTCCTTTTTAAAGGGAAAGATAATACAGATACTCAACACAAGAAGAAAAAAGGGTAGTGAGTTCAGTAACAGTAGCAAACCAAGTGGCAGTAGTTATAGTGATAAGAATAATTACAGCAATAACAGTGGTAACAATGAGCGTCAAGCTCAAGATGCAAAGCGAAAAGTAAACATGATAAAGCAGCTATTAATCAAAGATATAGAGGCAACTATAGATAGGAGATTGAATTATATTTTTTTCGGTAAAAGGAGTAAACCTCATTAAGTATATAAAAAGGCTTTATCTAGTAAGGCTTTTTAAGGTTGGCTGTATTTTATTTTTTACGTATACCGGATCACAATCAGCCAATATACATGTGTGCACAAAATCTTGACTAAAGTCTGACAACCAAGAAATTGCCTTACGTTTTTCTACCAAGCTTTCTGTTTTTTTACAGTTACTTGCTGCATCAATCATTGCCTGCGCTATTACTGATTTCCACAGCAAATAATACCTTTGTATATCATCTGACGTACTATTTGTTTCATAGTGGTTAAAAAATTCTTTAAAATTGAAGTTGTTTGACATAATGATACCTCTTTGGATTGAAATTTGAAATGATTTGAGTTTATGTCGCCACAGCAGATTCCGCTAACAAGCAGCGGGATAACGAATTACTTAACCGTCATTACACCGTCATACCGCGATTCATTCGCGGTATCTCGCTAACAAGCAGCGGGATGACGGTTGTCAGGCCAGCGCCCCTATGATGTCATTCAAGTAGCTGACACTGGTTCCTTTATGACGGCAGTGCCCCTATGGTGTCATCCCAGTGTCCCTATGATGTCATCCCAGTGCCCAGACACTGGGATCCAGGAATTTTGATTGGACACTGGGTTGGTAAGCATAAAAGTGTTATGTAAAATACAACGTTCTTGATGGGATTGTGTGAAATGCTGGATTCCAGACTGGAATGACATCACAGGAGCACTGACCTCTCTTGGGCTCTTTTAGCCATAAACATTAAGAAATTTACCAAATGAAAAAAAAGGCAAAAGAAGCCCCGTGGTTATTATCCGCTTTAAAATATTGGCGTTTTTTATGTTTTAAACGCTTGACAAGCGAAATTCAGCTGCTTTTAATTGCAACTAACTTACGCTGCAAATGTTTAAGAAATTTACTAAGCAGAAAAAAAGACAAAGAATCCCCGAGTTAGCTAGTCTTTTACTATCTCTGTCGAGTATTGGCATTTTTTGATGTCTTGTAACGCTTTATAAGCGCGTTCAGCTTATTTAGATAAAAATCTAGATGTAGATGAAGTTTTGTAAAGACATACAGTATCTATATACTGCAAAAAATTGAACATAAGACGCCGATACATTAAGTAATCCTTACCTTTTAATCTGCAGATTGGCGAAAGCAAATACAATAGCTTCAATTTTATGATAAGGGGGCTGGCGGAGTTTGTCAAGGAAGTTTTTTCGTTTCTGTGGGCTACCTGGTTTTCCTACTGAAATTTTGAAAAATGTAATCTACTCCTATATTCAAATATATCAAGCAGTAATTCAAAATCAGCCATTGCGCCTTTTGCGTTATTATACGCGAGATTGAGCAGCTCTTTGTCCTGATATAAATCAGCAAATTTAAATTCCATACATCCTGATTGTTTTGTGCCTAAAATATCTCCACTGCCTCTTAGCATCATATCCCTTTCAGCAATGTAAAATCCATCTTGTGACTCACACATGATCTTTAACTTTGAAGATGAGCTTTTACTTAAATTATCGTATAATAATACACAAAAAGATGGCTTGTTTCCTCGCCCTACTCTGCCTCTTAACTGATGCAATTGTGATAACCCAAATTGCTCTGCATTTTCTATAATCATGATGGTTGCATCTGGCACATCTATACCAACTTCTATCACAGTGGTTGCAACAAGCAGAGAAAATTCATTCCTTTTGAAGGAAAACATAACTTGATCTTTCTGCTCCTGAGTCAATTTTCCGTGTATTATCCCGACTTTATCAAGAAATGTTTTTTGTAATTCCTGAAAACGCATCTCTGCTGCAGCAATATTGGTCTCTTCGTTTTCTTCTATATATGGACAAATCCAATATGCTTTTTCGCCCCTGTTTATAGCACCTTTTAGCTTTTCAATAACATCTGGCACCCTACTAATGTTCATAGTTACAGTTTTTATTGGCAATCTGGATTTTGGTTTTTCTTTCAAAATTGAACATTCAACGTCACCATACATAGCTTGCTGCAAAGTTCTTGGAATGGGAGTTGCAGTAACGAAAAGTATATCGGCATTTTCTCCTTTTCCTACCAAGCGATTTCTCTGCATCACTCCAAATCGCTGTTGCTCGTCTATGACTGCAAGCCCTAAATTTTTAAATGTAACGTTAGCTTGAAATAGTGCATGAGTGCCAATCACTATATTTAAAACACCACTTGCAAGTTCGTTCATGATAATCTTTCTTTCCTTGCGCGAAGTTTTACCAGTAAGCAGCGCAACTTTTATATCGGTACAGGATAAAACTTCCTCAATCCAATTATAATGTTGCTCCGCCAAGATAGTAGTCGGTGCCATTAGAGCTGCCTGCATGTTGTTTTCTACCACATTTATCATTGCAAAAAGTGCAACTACGGTTTTGCCACTACCAACATCACCTTGCAGCAAGCTTATCATGCGATACTTGGATTTTTGTCTCTCTGAGATCTCATCTATTGCACGAGTTTGATCATTTGTTAATTGAAACGACAATTCATTTAAAACTTGCTCTTTGTATTTACTCAATATTATAAATTCTCTTCCCCTTTCTTTCACATGATTTTTTCTTGCAAGTTTCAGCGCTAGCTGATACGCAAACAATTCATCATAAGCAAGCCTTTTTCTACAAACCTCAGCTTCCACCAATGAGCTTGGTCTGTGCAACTTTATGATGCTTTCCCTCCAACTTAACCATTTTTTTTGCTTGATTAATGTATCATCTATCCACTCTGGTAAATCAGGCAATTCCTTTAGATTAGAGCTTATTATGTTCCCAATGCGCTTATTGGTAATGCCACGGCATAATTGGTAAACTGGCTCTATGCAAGCTATTTTTTTAAATTGGTTGATGTCAAGCGACACGTAATCTGGATGAGTAATTTGCCAATGTTCAGCAAATTTTTCGAGTTTGCCACTGATGATCACATTCGCTCCAATTGGAAATAGTTTATATAAATACTTAACTGAGTAATTAAAAAAGACTATGAATATATACTGACTCTCACTTTCAACGACTATTTTATATGGTCTACCTCTAAAAGTGGGCGACTGATGTTCATAAACTTTTGCAATGAAAGTTGTAAATTCTCCAACTCGAGCATCAGATAGTAACTTGCTTCTATCCACATAACTAAGTGGCTTATAAAACAGCAGATCCACCACCTTGTCCCCACCACAAAGTTTAGGCAATATTGCGGAATGGAACTTAGGTATATTCTCCAGCCTGCTATTTAGAAAAATCTGATTGCTCATTGAGATTCATACATGTGTAAAACTGTTATAGAGCCTTTTTAAAATCTTGTCACCTTATGGTCAGGTATGCACTATAGCTAGCACAGCTCTCTAACGTCATACCGCGATTCATTCGCGGTATCTCAGCCGCTAACACGTAACGGAATGACGAATTTGTTGTTTTTAAAATCGTCGGTAAGCCTAAGTTACCCCTAACTATATTTGCTGTCATAGAACTTGCGTTTATATAAAGTATTTTATTGACTTATTAATCATTTTCATGTATTATTATACAGTAGTCTATATTGAGGTACTAATAATGAGTAGCCCTATATCAGAAGAAAAGGAAAATCCAATAGTTACACTAAGAGCTCAAGCAGAAAAGTTTGATTTTAGTAAGTTAAGAGCTGATGAAAAGGATATCTCAGCGAACTCTGGTAAACAGATGTATGAGGATTTTGACAGAATGAATTTTGTTATTAACAAGAAAAATATAGACACAATTTTGATTAAAGCACTAATAAATAGAGATAAAGAAGAATTTGACAAATTTTGGGAAAAGTATTGCGAAGGTCTGAAGGTTTCTAATGATAAAGAAACTGATCGGTATAAAGAGGAAGTTGAAAAATTCTACAATATAGGTAAAGGATATACTAACCTATTACCGAAAGAAGAAGATGAAAATAAGAGTTATCGTGCGTTTGCAAAAGAAGTTTTTAAGGAAATATTTAAATATGCTGAAGCTCAAGTTCCAAGTGATTCTATTTTGGAAGAACTGGTTATCAATTATAATCAAGCAGGGTACGTAGGTGCATTATACGCTGAAGATAAACCTCTTTTTCATGTAGCTATGGCATATGAGTTAGTTTTCGGTTCTAGTCATACAACACATATTAATTGTAGTGATCCAAGTCATGCAACAATCAGAATTGAAGAAAAAATTGCAGTTTGCACTTTAGCAAAATCAGAAGAAGAATTATGTAAATTGGATAGCTCGCTAGAATTCACACTTAAGTCTCAAGGTGATAAAAATGTAACATATGAAGATGGTAAATTGTCACTTACTGTTCCTAAGAGACTGAAGGACTATAATATAGGTGATAAAAACTTGTTTGACGTTATAAAAGAGTGTTTTCAGAAATTTTGCGAGAGGCTTGGATTTTTTAAAATAAAAATAGAGCATGGTTTAGGCGATCCACTAGAAGTAAGCGACCATCTGGAAAATATGGAACCCCCTATTCGTAGTAATGAGCACGGCCTGAATTAAAATATCTTGAGCTTGTTTGCACAATCAATCACTTCAGCATTTAGAAATTGTTTTTTAAACCAGGTATACTGACGTTTCGCGTAGTGTCTTGTGTTTGTTTGAGCAATTTGTATCGCTTCGTCTAAAGTAATCTCACCTTTCAAGTACTTTATAATTTCTGGCACTCCGTGTGCTTTCATAGCTGGCAAATGTGGGGCTAGGTTCATGCTAAGTAGCTTTTTTACTTCATCAATTGCTCCATTTTCAATCATTGTAATGAAACGAGAATTTATTTTTCGGTATACATCTTCACGTTTAGGCAGAATTGTATATATCTTAAAATTATTGAATAAAGGAGGCTGTCTATTCTCTTGCCATACAAAAATTGACTTGCCAGTTTCAGTGATAACTTCAAGTGCCCTTGAAAGGCGGTGCGAGTCATTCATGAACACTTTACCTTGAATCCTTGGATCTTTGCTTAGCGCTAATTTGTAAAACTCCTCTTTACTTAAATTTTTCCTGAGCTCACTTACGTTTTTTCTCACTTTCTGACTTATTTGTGGCATTGATGATAAGCCTTTGATTAAACTGCTGATGTAAAGCCCGCTTCCTCCAGTGATGATAGGTATTTGAGCATTTTCTAATGCGTGATTAACTTCTTTTTCTAAATCTTCTAACCATAGACCCACGGAATAATTTTCTTTTGCTGAAACATAACCATATAGTTTATAAAATACTTCTTGCTTTGGTGGTTGAGCAGTAATTATGGGAATTTCTTCATATACCTGCTTTGAATCACAATTTATTATACTAATATTTCCATATTTTTCTATCAGGTTATCGCATAATTCTGATTTACCTGAGGCCGTAATTCCTGTAATAATTACTATATTATTTTTCATTTATATTAATTTAATTAACATATGATAAAGTGTAGTAAAAGTTTGGATTCTACAATCTAAAGTTTGGAGATTTTTATGGCAGAAAACAACGACAATAATTCATTTACTAAGCGTTTCACAAACAGGACTCCTGGCGGTACAGGGGAAGGTTTTTCCAGTAAGTATTCGTCTCAAAACACCAAAGAACGGGCATTAGGGGAAAAAGGAAAAATTTCTGAATTAGCAGGCAAAAAAACCGAATCCAAGGAAGCTTTTTCTGAAAGTGGCGGCATAAAAAGTAAAAGCAGAACTGTCAATGAAAGATCTTTTGCTGATGCAACAAAAAGAAGTAGGTCAGATCTTATATACTTAGTCCGTGGTAAAGATCGTGGAAAATCAGCGTGGCATTATGTATTAGTTGATAAAGAGAAAAGAGAAATGTTTCTAGCAAAAAGCAGAACTGGCTCTATAGATGTTGCAGACTATGGAGAGATTTTGTATTCAGGATGGGGAGAGGATCCACCACAGGCAATAATTGATAAAGTCAATGAAGAGTTTGGGTTGTAGCAAATCTGCATAACAAATGGTAAGCTGCGTTGCATTACGTTTACAAAAACTAGCAGTTACTATATAAGATACAGTGCAACAAAACTGATCTAGTTGTTATGAATAAGTTTTTAGCTATATGGTATCTAAAATAATAAATGCAATACAGAACAATTTATTAGTGTGTTTTCCAACAGAAACAGTGTATGCTCTTGCTTGTAATGCACTAGATAATGAATCTATAGGAAAAATATATCAGATAAAGAAACGCTCTCAAAATAAACCACTGTCTATATTTGTTAGTGATATTTACAATTTGACAAAAATAGCAAAGGTAAAGGAAAGATATATTGATTTAATAAACCACTTTTCTCCTGGACCAATTACCTATATTTTACCACTTAAAAACAACAACATATTGCCAAACGAATTCTTTAAAGATAGTATAGGTATCAGAATTCCTGAGCATCCTATTGCAATTTCAATACTAAACAAACTGAAAGTTCCAATAGTTGCAACTAGTACAAATATTTCAGGAAAAGAAAGTGTATGTAAGGCAAACGATATACCACAATCCATTAAGCAACATTTATCTGTAGTGATTGAAGATGACGAACTAGTTTCTGGTATAGAATCTACTATTATTGACTTAACCGAAGATAAGATTAAGGTTTTAAGGGAAGGTGCAATTTCATTACAAACAGTAAACAACGCATTTTCAAACTAAAATCTATAGGAGAAAGAATGAAAAAAGTAATAGGCCACAACCAAGCCAAAAAAAAAATAATGAACAACTTATCTGTTCAGTCTTGGCTGATCTGTGGTAAAAAAGGTATAGGAAAAGCAACACTTGCAAAATCCTTCTCCAATTGGTTACTCATAAAAAACTATAATGAAGTAGCATTGGACTTACACATTGTTGAAGGTGATACTATCGGAATAGAAAAAGTCAGAGAAATGAAAAACTTTCTACACTTAAGTCCCATTCAATCAGAACACAAAATAGCTATAATAGATAGCTTAGAGGCAATGACTAATAACGCTAAAAACGCAATATTGAAAATATTAGAAGAGCCGCCAAAAAATTCTAAGATATTTATAATTAGCCATAAGCCATATGATATACAAACCACTATCTTGTGTAGGTGCTTTCAGCTAAATTTACTCCCATTAACTTATGATGAAACAAAGCAAGTTGCTTCATCTCAATGTAAATTTGATAATCAAACGTTTGACGAAATGATTACTTTATTTCCTGGAATGCCAGGAATGATAATAAATACAATAAGTAGTGATGCTTATGAAGCATACAAATGCTTTTATAAATTTCTTCATGATTTAAAGAATCCCAATATGATTAATAAAGTAATTAATAGCGAAATCGAACTAGAACTAGCATCATATATAATTCAGGCCTTCATTTTAGAAAGCATAAAGAGAGAGGTAAATGGTGTTGAAATTCTGCTAAGTCAGTGGAAAAAAATAGATGAACTTTTCGTTGCCGCAAAGCAACTCCACTTAGATAAAAAGCATGTTTTAGCTAATGTAGTTAATATCATGACATAAGTTTACAAAGTATAATACTTTTAACATAAATTCATGATAAAATTCTGTTAATTTAATACTCGAAGTATATAATTTGACTGATAATAAATTAACTGTATGGCAATCAATAGAAGTTTTGACGAAAGCCATATTGAACATGCAGAAAAAATTAAGCTTAATTAAGAATATAGCTTCAGATCAAGACATAACCCTAGAAAAAGGAAAGGAGTTGTTAAGTGGCATTTATGAAGCAAATTTTAAGCTAAACAAGACAATCAATATAGCTACTTTGCCAAAAATTGGCTATCATATGCTAAATGGTGAGCTTGTTGTACGTAATCATATTACGGAAGAGGAAGTAAAGATTCCTGGAGATTTTCATTACCTTAAAGTCGTTAAATCCGATCATGATAATTATAAATTAACGTTTTGTAATTTTTTAGGTAATGAGTTTTTTGAATATAAAAAGTATGATCCACAATATTCTGGTATTTCAGATGAATATAAATTTGTGGATTTTGGTAGTGTAAAAAAGACTCATAATCTAAAATTTAAGGAATACATTGGTCATGCACCTAAATTTTTTGCTGCAGAAGGGCCTATTGAGCCTGGATCCCAAAACCATGTAATTGATCTATTTGAGCTAGTCAAAAGTGGTAAAGGTAGCAAAGTGGGAACCTTTGCTGATGAATTTGGTTATTTTGATGATCAAAATAAATTACATTATTATAATTATCACAAAAGTGTAGAAAGTAATACTTATGATCCTGAAAATTTCAGTGTAAAAATGATAAATATAGATGTGAGCAAAATCGATAAATTCTACCTTATTGCGGAACAAGGTGATATAATCATTCATCCTATTTTGGAAAATTTAGACATATTTTAAAGTTTTTTAGAGTATCTAATCTTGTTGTTATTATAATTGGATTTGGTAGCATTGTGTTATGGAAGATAAATTGCTTGAATCAGTAAAAAACAAAAGTTATTTCAGTAAAGC
Source organism: Wolbachia endosymbiont of Nasonia oneida (assembly GCF_009012935.1). Taxonomy (NCBI): domain Bacteria; kingdom Pseudomonadati; phylum Pseudomonadota; class Alphaproteobacteria; order Rickettsiales; family Anaplasmataceae; genus Wolbachia; species Wolbachia endosymbiont of Nasonia oneida. Next base: position 16,309 of record NZ_QESS01000011.1, read on the forward strand.
AGTCGAATGGTACTGCCATAGGTATCTGTTTTGTGTAGCAGAAAGATCTTGGATGGCATTAATAGTATCGCTTCTCCTAGTATGCTTATGTTTATTAACATTAAACATATACCTGTTATTTCCTGTTAAAAAAGATTTAAATTTTGTGAAGTATATGAACCACACAGAAGATGAGTTCTCTGCAATGCATAAGCTTAGTTTCAGTAAAAAGGAAGATGAATACACTTCCACAGCGAGGTACTTAATAAGTAAATACATTGAAATATACGAGTCCATTAAGACCGTTGAACCGAAGTACCAAGAAAATTTTATAAGAAACAATTCTATACATAAAATCTATCAAGGCTTTCAGGAAAAAACGAATAATGAAGCTGGTAATTTGTCTTTATCTAAAAGAAAAATCGCCAACATAAATGTAATAACATTATCTATTGATCGATCGACCAAGGACTTAGTTACATTTGCTGGAAATGCTACTGTAGTTTTTACAACCGAGCAAAATAAGGAGGATACTGTGGAGATTAGCTTCACTTTGTCGAATATAAAAGCAACTCTGGCTGGTATAATACCATTTAAATTTATTGTTAATGGTTATAAATACAGATTTTAAAATATTACTTGGTAGCTAAAAAAAATAACCAAAGTGCACATAGCAGTAATAACTGGAGGTAAAACTAGAAGAATTGGCGTTTTTTTAATAAAGTAATTCTGAGAAGGTTTTAAGAAAAAGGCGTTGTAGATTATCGGCAAAAAGTACAGAGCGTTGAGTATAGTACTAACAATTAACACTAAAGTTACAAACACAGAAAGTATTACATTGCCAGAGTTGAAAACAGCTTGAAAAATGAGAAATTTACCCCAAAAAGTCGGAGCAGGCGGCACCCCTATCATAGACAACGCACCTATAGCAAATGCTGTCATGCTAATTGGCATACTGCGTCCTATACCGTAAATCTTATCTATATACTTCTCACCTGCTCTTGTTATTATTGCTCCGGCAACGAAAAACAAAGTGATTTTTGCAAATGCGTGGCAAACTAATTGGAAAATTGCAACCCTCATGCTGAGCTCACTAAAAATTGAAGCGAATAATATAATATACGACAATTGAGAGATGGTAGAGTAAGCAAGCAATTTTTTTAATTCTTTTTGCTTTAATGCAATCAATGATGCAGTAATAATAGTAAATCCAGCAGCGTACGGAAGCCACCCTCCAGCAAACCAACTTTGCTGCGCAAAACGTTGCATGTTACCGATACCGAAAGTGTATAATATAACTTTTATGATGATGAAAACTCCGGATTTCACAACAGCAACAGCATGCAGTAGTGCGCTTACAGGAGTTGGTGCAACCATTGCTTTTGGTAACCAAAAATGCATTGGCATTAATGCAGCTTTTCCTATTCCGTAAATCAGCATAGCAAAACACACTGCAATGAAAGTGATGAGTGAAGTATCAAATTTGAATATTCCACCACTTACAAAGTCTAAAGTATGAAATTCATTATATAAAAGGCCTATTGCAGGAAAAAACAATACCAAAGAAGAGAAAAATAGCACGCCAAAGTAATAGCGCCCTGCAATCATTGATTCATTTGTTGAGTTGTAAGTAACCAGAGGGTATGTACTAATAGTTAGAAGCTCATAAAAGACAAATGTAGTGAGCAAATCTCCAGAAAAAGCAATAAACATTGCACAGCTAATTGATATTGAAAAAAAGCATAGAAAACTTGAGTGATTGCTATCAGCATAGTTATTCTGCATATAACATATTGCATATATACTGGTCAGCACCCATAAAAACGATATTAATAAACTGAATATTACTCCGGTAGACTCTAGCTTTAAACTAATGTGCAAATTATTACCAAAATCCATGAGGATAAATTGAGAATGATCACCATACACCCAATATAAAGTGCACAGACACGTATACGCAAACAGAAGTAGAGAAGAAGTGACAGTAATACTATTGTTCACTCTGGGCCATTTACTAGTAAAAAAAATAGCTAACGCACTTAAAAGTGGAATCAACGCAGTAATTAATAAATAATTCTCGGTAATTGAAAATGGTAAGGAAAGATACATTAAGATATAGTCCATTAAATTTTCTGTTTAGGTAAAGCTAGAATTATACTCAAATCATAGAAAAACTGCTATGTTTTTTTGGTAAACTAGTTGTTTGTGTATGCTATAGCTAACACGTCATACCGCCGCGGTATCTTGGCAATAGATCCCGCTAACACGTAGCGGGATGACGAATTTGTCGTTACGTCATACCGCGATTCATTCGCGGTATCTCATCCGCTAACTAGTAGCGGGATATGAGGTTATCGTCATGCCACCGCGAACCGTCATACCGCCGCGGTATCTCGGCATAGATCCCGCTAACACGTAGCGGGATGACGGTTTTTCAAATTGTTGTAAGTCGGTTTAGCTATATAGATAGCATAAAGTCAACTGCATAAATTGAAACAATATCTGCTAGACGCAAATTACAACAAATGCAGTAGCGTAATCTCCATCGTCACTCAGAGAAAGATGAATTTTGGAGATAAAATCCTTGCTAACGGTAAGATATGGCTTGCCTCTTACATCATTGTATATTTCTATATCTTTCATTGTAATACCCTGACCACTACCTCGTGCTTTAACAAAAGCTTCTTTTGCTGCAAAGCGTTTAGCAAAATACCTTGCTCGCATTTCTTGACTATTATACTTTCTACTTAGCTCTATTTCCTTTTCAGTGTAGATTCTATTGAGAAATTTTTCCCCGTATTTTTGTAATATTCTCAATATTCTTGGTATATATACTATGTCAGTGCCGATACCGTGTATCATTTTGCGCTAAAGTGATTTATTGCTTCCTCAATCTGCATTTCCTTTACCTCTCCAGTTGCTCTATTTTTTACTTCAACTATATTTTCACTTACTGCTTTCTTTCCGACAATTATTTGCCACGGCAAGCCTATCAGATCCATTCTAGAAAATTTTACTCCTACACTCCCTTCCGTATCATCGTAAAGCACTTCATCGCTCTTCAAAGCTTTGTATATTTTATCTGCAGCCTCCGTTACTTTCGTTTGTAAATTGATTAAACCAATTCTGAAAGGAGCTACCTCCTCCGGCCAGATAATTCCCTTATCATCATGAAAAGCTTCTATTATCGCACCAACAAGTCTTGAAACCCCAATGCCATACGAACCCATATGTATATTGACATTTTTTCCATCTTGAGAAGTAACACTTGCCTTCATAGGCTTTGAGTATTTGTCGCCAAAATAAAAAATATGCCCTATTTCAATACCTTTACTAACATTTAACTGCTCTTGTGATATAGGGCAAGTCTCAGGATCATGCATATCATCTGCAACTGCGTATATACTCTTTAAACTTTCAATATCTTCACTCTCTAGTAGTTCAGAAAATTTGTTGTCGTAATATAAAGTGCTTTCACCAGTGTTTGCCAATATATGAAACTCGTGGCTCAAATTTCCTCCAATTGGCCCCGTATCAGCTCTCACTCCAATTGGGGTAAGTCCCATGCGTTTGAAGATTTTTATGTAAGTTTTGTACATCAAATTATATGAATTCAGTGCACCTTCGTAATCTACATCAAAACTGTACGCATCCTTCATCAAAAATTCCCTGCCCCTCATAACACCATAACGTGGTCTTACCTCATCACGAAACTTCCATTGAATTTGGTATAAACAAAGTGGCAAATCTTTGTAACTTTTTACCACATCTCTAATTAAATCAGTTGCTACCTCCTCGTACGTTGGACCAAAAAGCATATCTTCCTCATGCCTATCCTTTATACGCAACATTTCCTTACCGTAATCATCATAACGTCCCGATTCTCGCCAAAGATTTGCTGGTTGGACACAAGGCATCAACACTTCAATTGCACCAGATTTATTCACTTCATCTCTGATAATGTTTTCAATATTTTTAAGCACTAAGAGACCAAGTGGTAACCAAGAATAGATGCCAGATGCTACCTGTTTTACTAAACCTGCACGTAAAGAATATTGATGGGAGATAATTTTAGCATGAGCAGGCTTTTCCTTTAAAGTTGGTAAGTAATACTTGGATAAACGCATATAATAGATCTGATTGTATTAAGTAATCTTAATACAATCAGACCTGTAGGTAAACTTATTTTGAAAAGGAAGGGAAGTGCACACTGCCATTAAGTTAAGGAAGGAATGGTAAAAAACGAACCAGAAGATTTGAAATAATCGAGAAGTTATGATAAATGCTGAAACAAAATAGAATAAACTTAAAAGTAGATAAACTCTAAAATGTAAATTACTTAAGAAGTAGTTGATTTAGGAGTCATTTTACAGAAGATATGACAATAAATTGCCCAGTTATTATCAGAAGATATGAGTACTGTCTTTGGTCAAAATACATGCTTCCTAGCTCTTTTTTGGTAGTTCAGTGAACGAGTATTCGTTACTTTATTACGGTCAACTTTTCTTCCTTTTCTCACCACTAGAGTGTTCATCAAAAATAACTTTGATAATCGATCCATAATGCAGTCTGTGTCTGACTCTGTAGAAAAAATATCGAAAGCCAAGTTTTTTATTGCATTAAATGAGACAGATTTATTAATGCTTTTCTCAGACTTGCCATTGGCTAGGCCTGCGTTC
>NZ_QESS01000012.1:0-16356 GCF_009012935.1 Wolbachia endosymbiont of Nasonia oneida
TACCATTATTGATGCATGTTCCAAGTGTTCCAATAGACGCAGCATTATAGCCAGCGTTTTGCCAGATCTGGCGGCAAAATTCTACTACTGAAGTTTTACCATTTGTACCAGTTACAGCAGCAACATATTTGGGCTGTTTGAATTGATAAAACCTGCTGACTATTTCGCTGTATATTTCTTGAGGGTTTGGGTGGAAGATACAGATTCCAGCATCACGCGTTGGAATGATACCAAGGCTTGAAGCTTCTGTTATGCAATCACTTGCAATTATCGCTTTAGCTCCACAAGATAATATCTGATCTATGTAAATCCTATCCCTTTCTGACACACAAACAAAAAGATAACCTTCCTTGATTTTCTTGGGATTACATGTGACGCCTTTGATTTCAATATCAAAGTTAACATCAATAATGTTATGCAGTAATTCTCTCAGTTTCATGTCCTACTTCATCGTTTTGAAAGTCTAAACATGGTAACCTTTTTAGTGCGTCATTAAGGTCAAAGATTAAATCTTCAGGATCTTCCAGTCCACAAAATATCCGTATAAAACTTCCACCATAATCTGAATTCATTACAGATCTTGACATAGATCTACGATCTATTGGTAATATCAAACTGTCGCACCCTCCCCAAGAAGCACCGATACCAAAAATTTTCATGTGATCAACCATGCAGCTTAGTTCTTCACATGAATATTCTCTACCCAATACTATACTGAATACGCCGCTTGCTCCTTTAAAGTAACTTTTCCATAATTCGTGTTGAGGATGGGAGGGAAGTGCTGGATATAAAACCTTTCTAACTTTTTGCTGTGCTTCTAGCCACTTTGCCACTTCCATTGCTGTATTTTGGTACTTTTTCATACGTGTGTGCAGTGTTCTTAGTCCCCTATGTGCAAGATAACAGTCGTGCGATTGAATGGTTACTCCATAATTTTTATAGCTCTCATAAAGCAATTTAAAAATTTCACCTTCAGCAATCATAGTCCCCATCAATAAATCTGAGTGACCGGCTAGATACTTTGTTACCGCATATAGTGCAACATCAATTCCATAATCAAGCGGCTTAAATAACAAAGGAGTGGCCCATGAATTGTCGCAAACGGTTACGATTCCACGTTCTTTAGCAACTTTTACTATATGCTCTATATTCGAAATCTCAAACGTTACAGAACCAGGAGTCTCGATCATTATCAATGAAGTATTACTCTGAATTAAATCAGTTATATCCTGTGTTGGATCATAAAAAGTTACTTCTGTTCCTCTTTTTGGTAGCTCATTTTCTGCAAACCTCCTAAGTCGGTAATAACTATTATCTTGAATTAAAACGTGCGAGCCTGCTTTAGTGAAAGTCAAAATAGCAAAAGTAAGTGCAAATAGTCCGGAAGGATAAATAAGCGCTTGTCCACTCCCTTCAATTTCAGCCAGTGCATTTGAAAGATAATGGACAGTGGGAGTACCAACATTACTATAGCTGTAATCTCTTGCAACATCATCGTTGATTACATCGTATATACTTTCTCCATTTGCTGCATTTAAGTAGTCCTTGTAAGTAGGGAATAATATGGTAGAAGAATGATAAACTGGCGGGTTCATAGAACCTTTATAGTCATTAAATTTTCTTCCTGCTTTAACTAATAAAGACTCTTCCTTCACATTTTTATTATTTATTTTTTAAATTGTACTCGTTTTGCGTATACAAGTGAAGAGAAATTGCATGTATTAGCTCTATCTCACTCTTTAATAATTCATAGATCAATTTATGCCTTTTGAGAGTGTTCATTCCGATAAAGCTGTCAGATATCAATATTAGCTTGATATGTGAAGGTAGTGTTGAAGATGAAGCAAAATAATGATCAGCATGCTTTGCTGATTCATCGATAATGTTGATATCAATTACATCTATCGAATCGTGTATCTTTTCTTCTATCGTTTTAATAATATCCATAATGGTTTCTTTAAGCAACAATATGCTCCTCTTGTCATCCCAGTATCAGCTACTTGGATGACAATCGCAATTACTTATTCTCTTCTTTATTATCTATGTCTTGATAATCAGAATCTACTACTTTTTCCTCTTTATCATTTGGATTTCCTTCTGATGAAAAGCCATTTTCAGCACTATTTTGTTGAGATGCTTGATACATAGCTTCTCCAAGTTTCATAGATAATTGAGAAAGATTAGTGACTTTCTGCTGTATTGAATCAGTGTCATCAATGTTATCAGATTTACTAACTTCTTTTAATTCGTTAACTGCATTTTCAATAGCAGATCTATCTTCTGGTGAAACTTTATCACCATACTCTGTCAGAGACTTTTCTGTAGAATGGACTAAGCTATCCGCTTGATTCTTCACTTCAATAAACTTTTTGCGCTTTTCATCTTCTTGCGCTTTTTCTTCAGCTTCTTTTACCATGCGATTTATTTCATCATCAGATAAACCACCTGAAGATTGAATGCGTATTTTTTGCTCTTTTCCAGTAGCTTTATCTTTTGCAGAAACGTGTGCTATTCCATTTGCATCTATATCAAATGTCACTTCAATTTGTGGCCTTCCGCGCGGAGCAGGAGGTATCCCTTCCAAACTAAACTGACCGAGTAGCTTATTATCAACTGCCAGTTTTCTTTCACCCTGATGCACCTTAATTGTAACAGCTGTTTGGTTATCTTCTGCAGTTGAAAACACCTGAGATTTTTTAGTAGGAATTGTAGTATTACGCTCAATAAGTGGAGTGAATACTCCTCCTAGAGTTTCAATACCAAGAGAAAGTGGGGTCACATCAAGTAGTAACACATCTCTTACATCACCTTGAATGATCCCCGCCTGTATTGCAGCTCCAATTGCTACAACTTCATCAGGGTTAACTCCTCTATGTGGATCTTTGCCAAAGAATTCTTTAACTTTCTCTATGACTTTTGGCATACGAGTCATGCCACCAACAAGAACCACTTCGCCAATTTGACTAGCAGATAAACCAGCATCCTCAAGAGCTTTTTTACAAGGAGCCATAGTTCTTTCGATTAAATCATTCACTAAGCTTTCAAGTTTTGCTCTCGTTAATTTCATATTTAAGTGTTTTGGACCACTTGCATCAGCTGTAATAAACGGTAGATTTATTTCCGTTTCCATTGCACTTGATAATTCAATTTTCGCTTTTTCAGCAGCTTCTTTGATTCTTTGCATAGCCATTGGATCATTTTTCAAATCAATGCCATTACTTTTCTTGAATTCATCTAGTAAATAACTCACTACTCCATTATCAAAGTCTTCACCTCCAAGATGGGTATCACCGTTTGTTGCTTTCACTTCGAAAACTCCATCACCTATTTCAAGTATTGAAACGTCAAATGTACCACCACCAAGGTCATATACTACTATTGTGTGCCCATGTTTCTTATCAAGACCATAAGCAAGTGCTGCAGCAGTCGGTTCATTTACTATTCTGAGTACATTTAATCCGGCAATTTTTCCTGCATCTTTTGTTGCTTGACGTTGAGAGTCGTTGAAGTATGCTGGCACTGTTATCACAGCATCTTTTACTTCCTCTCCAAGATAAGCTTCTGCTGCCTCTTTCATGTTTTGTAGTATAAATGCACCAATTTGACTAGGAGAATATTCTTTATTATCAGTTGTTTTAACCCATGCATCACCACTTTTTGCTGCAAATACTTTGTATGGTACACTTAGATTTTTTATCTCAGGATCACTATATTGACGGCCTATTAATCTCTTAGTAGCAAAAAAGGTATTACTTGCATTGGTGGTTGCTTGCCTTTTTGCTGGAGCACCAATCAACCTTTCTCCTGAAGAAGTTAATGCAACTATAGATGGAGTAGTTCTTGCCCCTTCTTTATTTTCTATTACCTTTGTATCCTTGCCCTGCATTATTGCAACACAAGAATTTGTTGTTCCGAGATCTATGCCTATTGCTCTTCCCATAATGAGTACCCCATTGTAAATATTATCTGATATAAGAATATATAAGTATAGGGCTCATTAATTACAAGCCCAATTTAGGTTTCTAATTAGTTATTAGAACTTAAAAGGCGCGAAAGCCACTTAGTCAGCCAAAAATTGCCTCGTAGTTTATTTGAATTATCAGCTTCTTCATTGCTGCTATCCCCAATTTGGTATCCAGAGTTCTGTAATGGCTTATAACCGTTTAAATTAACATCATCTCCTTGTTTTAAAACAAATGTATTTACATCTAAACTGTTATCAATACTAACGTTCAATGTAATATTAAACTCTTTTTCGATTGTAGAAACTGTATTGCGTTTGTTATTAAAAATGTGCGCTATAACTGCACTGTGTGCTACTAAATCAAAAGACTTATTTCGATTCTTGTTAGCAATATGTTGTAAATCCCTTAGTATTGATGAAACAATTACTTCGTTTGATTTTACTCTTCCAGTACCTTTGCAGTGTAAACATTCTGTAGTATTAATTTCTTGTATGTTTGGTTTAATTCTTTGTCTTGAAAATACCATTAAACCAAAGTCATTTATGTAGCTAAATTGAACTTTAGCTTTATCATCTTTAAACGCTTGCTTTATAGCAGACTCAACAGCTCTGCAATACTGATATTTCAACATATCAATAAAATCGACTACTATTAATCCTGATAGGCCCCTAAGATTCACCTGTCTTGATATTTCAGGTACTGCTTCCATGTTGGTTCTATAAGCTGTTTCTTCTATGCTATCTTCTCCTGTCATCTTTCCTGAATTTACGTCTATTGAAACAAACGCCTCAGTTAAAGTTATTATCAAAGACCCACCAGATGGCAATTCTACTCTATTGCTATATAACTCAGAAATTTGATCTTCGATTCCGTAGTAAGTAAAGATCGGAGCATAACCTCTATACAATCTATAGCGCAACTTACTACCTTTTAGTGCATTGTTAGCATATTGCCTAACTGCCTCAAAAGCTTCCTTTCCAGACACTATAACTTCTATACCATCGCTACAAAAATCACGAACAGATCTCATAATTACATCTGCTTCATTGTAAATTAATGATGGAACGTTTACAGAGAAGGCATTTTTTTGAATGCTCTGCCATAATGAGGATAAGTAATTGTAATCCTGCTCAATTTCTTTCTTATTTTTTCCTGAACCAACAGTTCTTACTATTAAACCTGATCTTTTTGGCAAGTTTATTGAACTCAGTATCTCCTTTAACTGCTTTCTGACATTAGCATCTTCAATTCTGCGGGACACTCCACCTTTGCTCATGGAATTTGGCATGAAAACACAGTATCTACCCACTAAAGTTATGTATGTTGTAAATGAAGCTCCTTTATTGCCTCGTTCCTCTTTAGTTAGCTGGACCAATACTTTTTGATTTACTGAAATAACATCTTGTAATTTGTATTTTTTATATAAAGGTACCTCTCTTACAAAACCACTACCTGATCCGTTGACATTCTTACTAGCTGCAGAATCTGAAGAAACATTTGCTGAGGCTTCTTCTATACAATCGTCATTTGAGTAGCCCTCAAAGATAGTTTCCTTTTCTTTTTCTGGAATGTTGAAGTAATCTAGAGATATCTCGGAAAAAGACAAAAAACCTTGCTTATTTTTCCCATATTCAATAAATACGGCTTGCAAAGAAGGCTCTATACGCTTTATATAAGCAACGTATATATTACCTCTTAATTGTTTTTTTTCCTTGAATTCTTGTTCAAATTCTACAACCTTGTTATTAATTGACAAGGCAACTCTTACCTCATTAGAACAGATAGAATTTTCTATCAATAATACCCTTTTACCACTATTTGTCACTTATTTACCGTTTGCTTTTTATTCTGAAGTTAACTTTATGCTACTTAATGCACTGTTGATTGTCAAGGATTTTGCAATCTGCATTATTCGATTGACTTTTAGTATTTTGCGTAATAAACTCGCATAGAATTTATTATATCATTATAAGTATGGCGAAAAAAAATGCTTCTTTGCTCGTTAAGTTAGTCAGCACTGCAATCAAGATAACAAAAACTGGTGAAGAAAAATCAACTGGCTATTTTTATGTAAAAAAGCGTAATCCAAAAAAGCTCACCAAAAAACTGGAGTTTAGGAAGTATGACCCAGTAGTCAGAAGGCATGTGTTATTTAAAGAAGAAAAACTAAAGTAATTTTTTTATAAGGAATTTTATTATTATGCAAAATTTACAATTAAGTTATCCTATAATAGTAGAGTTGGGGGATGTGAAAGATACAAAACTGAAATTAATAAAGGTCATTGCACAATTAATAAGTAAGAAGTACACAACACAGAAAAAAGCAGCAAACGCTCTAAAGATTGATCAACCTAAAGTATCTCAAATCAATAGGTCAAAAATCGAAGGGTTCTCCTTAGAATACTTGCTTAACTTATTGATTGTATTGGGCCAAGACATAAACGTAAGAATAAAGCATAATTCTAAACCTGCATAATATGGTATCCGTTCAGCGGAGTGGCAAAATAAGGTAGACAAGATAAATCAATCTCGGTGTCAAGCACTGGGATGACAAGGTATAAACCTTATCGTCATGCCGCCGCGAACCGTCATACTGCGATTCATTCGCGGTATCTCTAGATCCCGCTAACAAGTAGCGGGATGACGGTTATCAGGCCAGCACCCCTACGATGTCATCCCAGTCTGGGATCCAGGAATTTTATTAAGTTAATAAGCATAAAAGTAGCCGTTTTATGTTAAAATACAACGTTTTGATGATTATGAAAAAGCTGGATTCCAGACTGGAATGACACCATTTGTTGTAAACTCACTTCTTCTTGATTTGTAGAACAATAAAACAGTAAGCTAAAAGGGAACTTATTACTCAACAAAACAAGACTTAAAATTTTGTGCAATGCTATTGATTATAGCTAGATATGCATCTTTTCCAGGCTCTATGTCTGATCCAATAGGATCAAGAACTACCATTTTTGCGTCATTAGAAAGGGCGTTAGGCTTTATGCTATCTTCCTGTGAATGAGCAAATATACATTTAACGTTTTCTTCCTTCATTATCTTTTTTAGCTTCATTAAACTCTTCATACCTATGTAAGAATCCTCTTCTATGGAAAGAATAGCGCTTGGATGATTTAGACCGAAATATTTTTCAAAATATTGATAAGCATCATGAGTAACGATGTATTTTTGATTTTTAAAATCATTCAGTTCTTTCATGATTTCTTTTACTTCTTGGTCTATTTTTTTTATAGCTTTTGTTGCATTAGAACTGTATCGATGGGAATTTTCTTTATCTATGTTAGACAATGTTGCACTTATAGAAAGTATCATGCTCTTTGCATTTTCGGGACTCAGCCACATGTGTAAATCTTTTTCATCTTGAATGTGAGTGATTTTTCTAGAAAATGAATGTGGCCGAGTAGGAAGTAGGTTGATTGCCCTTGACAATTGCACTAGTTCTTTATTATTTTTGGCGAAAGTTTGAACAAACGTCTCTAAGTTATCGTCAACATAAAATATAACGTCACTTGATTCTAAATTACTCGCATCAGATGGCTTTAATATATAATTATGCGCAGATGTTGCATAGCCAAGCAATTCCGGTTCTAAAATCCCTTCTGTAACAGAAGCTACAAGTGAGTGGATAGGTTTGATTGTAGCTACAACTTTTAAATTGGATGAAAAGGCGATATTATAGTATAGTGTAAATGAAAGTAATAGAAACAAAGTCAGTAAATGTCTCATATAAATGTTGAGAAGAAGTTAAATTTTGTCAATAAATTAAATAATGTCAATAATCATGTTCTAAAAATAGAAAATCTTGCTCTCACATATGATGGTAAAAGAATCCTTGACAATATCAATATGTTCATGGAAAGAGGAGACGTAATTACAATACTTGGTCCAAATGGTGGAGGTAAAACCTCTTTAGTGAAAGCAATTGCTGGCATAAATAAAAGCTGTACCGGTAATATCGTATTTGCTGACAACATAAAAATTGGCTATATGCCGCAAAATTTTAGTATTAGTAATTTGATGCCAATAACAGTTGAATATTTCCTTTTAAATAGCTCCTTGAAAAGACTAAAGAAAAATCAATCCATTATTACAGAAACGATAGAGTTGGCTGGTATCGGTAACATTTTGAAGAATCAAGTGTTAGAAATTTCTGCAGGGCAAACACAATTATTGCTACTTGCACGTTGTTTAATTGCAGAGCCTGACTTGATCATTCTAGATGAGCCAGTTAGTGCAATGGATATTAACGCACGGGCTAAGTTCTATGATATTATAAGCAAAATAGCAAAAAACCGATTAGTGTCGATTCTTATGACTTCTCATGATCTTAACTCTGCTCTACCATCCTCAGATTACATAATTTGTATAAATAATACTATCTATTGCCAAGGCAAGCCTGATGAGATTATGAAAAATAGAACCCTAAATGAAATATTTAGCAGTTACGCAGCGAAATGATTCAAAATATTTTGCGTCTTCTGCACATAACTACAGTGCTGACGCGTTACAATATATTACCTTATTTACTTCCACCATCAAAGAAATCAATAAATAAGATACAAGGCCATAAACTAAAGCGTGCTCTTGAAAAATTAGGTCCGGTGTTCATTAAGTTTGGGCAGTCTATCTCATCACGTACTGATGTTTTAAATGAGGATATAACAAATAACTTGTTATTGATATGTGATAGATTGCCATCGTTTTCACATAAAATAGCAGTTAAAACTATAGAAAGTGAGTTTAATTGTAAATTGAGCGACATTTTTTCAAGCTTTTCTGAAAAGCCAATTGCAGCAGCATCGATTTCTCAGGTGCATAGAGCGGTTACAACTGAGGGTAAAGAAGTTGCTGTGAAGGTTTTAAGGCCAAATATTGAGAAAACATTCTCAAGGGATATAAAGATGCTTTCTTGGCTTGCGGAAATTGCAGAAAAATTTAGCGAACAATCAAAAAGGCTGAAGCCGATTGAATTAGTCAAAACTTTTGCTGAAATTTGCCGATTAGAGTTAGATCTACGTTTTGAAGCTGCTCACTCTTCGGAACTAAAGGAAAACACAAAAAATGACAGAGGTTTTTATGTACCTGAAATAGATTGGAATAGAACTGCAAAAAAGGTTTTAACATTAGAATGGATAGAAGCAACGCCAATATACGAAGTTGAAAAACTGAATAATCATAAGCAAATAGCTATCAATCTTATAGAATCGTTTTGTAATCAGGTATACAGGGATTGTTTTTTTCATGCTGATATGCATCCTGGAAATCTAATGGTTGATAGTAATAACAATATTATTGCTCTGGATTGTGGAATCATGGGTAGAATAGATCGTGAGACATGCTATTACGTTATAGAGATACTCAAAGGCTTTTTAAATCGGGATTATGATCACGTTGCAAAAATGCACTTTAAAGCTGGTTACGTTTCATCACAGCATAGAAATTTTGTCACAGCTTGCAGGGCAATAGGTGAACCCATTATTGGGCAGCCTATACAGAAGATTTCATTTGCTAGTTTACTTGCTCAGCTATTAAAAATAACTGGTGATTTTGATATGAAAGTTCAAACACAATTGTTATTGCTGCAGAAAACTATGATTTTACTGGAAGGGACATGTAGAAAGATCTACCCAGAAATCAATATGTGGAAAGTAGTTGAAGCGTGGATAAGCAGTCAACATGAAAGTAAAATAGGGTATAGGGAAAAAATTAGAAGTTCTTATCCTATAAAAACAATCCAAGGGATATTTAGCCTTATAGAAAAATTGAACCTAATAGCTGATAAAAAATTAGAAAACATCCAAATTAAAAATAAATCAAATGGAAAAGTCTATTTTTTATTGTGGTTTGTAATTATAATTCTAATCGTTAAACTTTTAATTTCTTAAACTATGGGAAAAAACTGCGTCAAATCCAATTTTTATTCAACTTAATTTTTAATCTGCAGGAGCTGAGTTGAGAATGTCCAATTTTCCACTTTCTTTATGTATCTGTTCAGCAGAGTGGCAAAATAAGGTAGACGAGAAAAGACAACTATAGGAACAAATGGGTGTCATGCCAGTGCGTGACACTGGCCTCTTGTTTCAATGTTAAACAAAATACCATAGAATTCAAAAAGACAATTCCTAGAAAATTTCTACATCCAAAAAAGGCATAAGTTATGTTAATGCTGTTTGAATGAGATGATATAAAGATAAGCCAAATTTTTACAAAGAAAACATTTCAAGCAGCAAGACACCTTTGATTGAAAGAGAGCACCAAATTTATGGGGTGAGTAACTGCGCTATTTCAATTATAGTATTTTCTAAAACGAATGATAAACGTCTAAAATGGTATTACCAACTAAAAGGTGTAAGTCTGTACATTGATGCATTAGAGGTCTGAGGCAACTTTTGATGGTGTGCCAACAATGCTCTATCGGATTTAGATCAGGTGAATATGTTGGAAGATAAAGCAAATGACAGCCAAAAGACTCTATTAATGACTTTGTTTTGGGAGTTTTATGGAATGTAGCATTATCCATAACTATGGTTGTATCACGCTGTAATTGTGGAAGTAATCTTCGCTCTAACCATACATTAAATATATCTTTATTACACCCTCCTGTGAAGGTCATTGGTGCAATAAACTTCTCATCCACCTATTATACTTACTCTTTCCCGCTTTTTTCCTGGAACATCAGCATATATTTTTTCTCCTCTTGGAGCTCGTGCATATTCTCGGTATAGTCTATTATCAACTCCTGCTTCATCTATATATAAAATGCTACAGTGGTCTATTTTTGAGACTTTATCGATAAATTGCTGCCTATCTTCTTGATTGCGCTCTTGATAGAATGTGACTTTTTTTAAAGGTTATTTTTAGCTGTCTTAATCTATACCAAATTGCACTTATCCCAAAGCCAAGGTTTTGTTTCATTTCTGCTAGTGTGTGATCTGGGTGTTTTTTGACATATTCTTCGAGTATTTCTGGATCTATTTTTCGAATAAAACCAGTACTTTTTACCGCTTTGAGACCTTGGCCAGTAGCTTTCTTTTTTAGCCATCTATATAGTGTTGCTATCCCTATCTCAAAAACCTCTGCAACTTCAACCTTTGACTTTCCTTTTTCTACCAAAGACACTGCTTTTTCCCTTAAATCTACACTATATACCATCGCTTTCCCTACTTTAAAAAAACATATTATACCTTTATCATTCGCTTTTGAAAATACTATAGTTAGCGGAATGACGGTTTTTCAAATTGTCGGTAAATCTAAGTCAGTTTAGCTATAATTTCCTAAATTTGCTCACAATCTCTTGACTTGACACATATGTTTTTTTCCCAAATGTTACTATCTTCCTCCTTTTCCTTTCTCAATTTGTGCAACCATTTCCTTTACATTTGCATGCGTGAGAAGGGAATTTTTGCTGACATGAGATTTTGGATCAGATTTTGCTGTTACGTGTTTTGTTGCAGATCTTTTATTCTCTGTTAGAAATGAATGAGATTGTTTTTTCTTCACACCGATATCCGCTTGTGCTGCTGGAGTGGTTTTGCTTTCAGCAAGCTGTACATTAGCATTTCCTTTTGCTTGATTTTGCTCAAATTTTTCTTTTAATGCCTTTACTTTACTGCCCATCTCGCGATTAGCTCCTCCTTTCATAGTAGCTGCTGCTACTTTTGGTATCGCCTTACCAGCAGCTTTTTGTGCTGATTTCCTATTGTCTTGATTTTCAGATTTTAGTGGTACTCTTTCAGCTGATTTTTTAAGAATTACTCCTACTACTTTTGGCTCTGTGCTTACTTTTTGATTAGCACGGCTTAGATTTTTAGGCTTTGGCGGTACTGCAGGTTTATCTTTGATTACCACTTTCGATCCTTGTCTAACTTCTTGACCAGTAGTAAACATTTTTTTTGGCACTTGCGGTGGTTTTGGTGGTACGAGGGATTGAGGTTGTTGTTTCTGCTTACGTTCTCTTTTTGCTTCTATATGTTCTTTAGGAACTGTTGCATAAATTGGCTCTTCTTTGGGCGATTTTGAACTCTGCGAATTTTCTATTAAAATTTTACTCTTCTTCTCTTGATAATTTGATATCTCTTTGTATACAGACTCTTCATTTAATGAACTTCCATAGCCTGAATCCTCAGAAGGATTTTCCTTAGCATCAGGCATACTAAAACTATTAGCTCCTTTTAGTAAAGAAGATGTAGACTTTGCCTTGCTTTCTCCATCTGAGGATATTTCTGATTTAAAGCGTACCTTCCTCGAATCTGGAGCAGCCGGAGGTGCTGTTGTTGGTCGCTTTATTTGCCTCATGCGATTACCACCTAATTTTTCTTTCGGCTGTTCTTCTTTTCGCAGCTCAAAAGTACCTTCCTTTTGCTTTCTACCTTCCAAACTCACTTCGTGTGATCTATCTTTTCCTTGACTCTTTTCACTTTGTTCTAAATTTAAAGAATCTTTTAAAATATTATTTTTTCTGAAATCTTTTTCTAATTGTTCCAAGAGATCAATTTTTTTTAAAATTCTTGTATACTTAGCTGCTGTTTCTAAAGTGAAACTTGACAACTCATCATTTACAAAATTACTTATACTACTGTTCTTGGTTGGAAAATTTTTTCCCAAAATTCTATTCATTAATGTTTTAAAAAGACCTAATGGCTGTTCTACATAATTGTTCAAGTCAGTATATATAACAAACTCAGCTATACCTTTTGCCTCACCTGTAAAACCTTCTAATGCATGAGATAAATCCCTTAACGTTTTGTTATATTGTTTCTCTGCATTTCCTAGCTTTACAGCTTTGATCAGAGAATCGAGATTTTTTTTATAGTTCTCACTTTTAAATGGATTATTCATACTAATTACAGCTCATTATTTATTAAAATATAGATCTAAAATATTAAGATCTAGTATATTACTTTTGTAATTCATGTAGAACTATAGCTATAATAAGTAAGATTCCCTACGTCATACCGCCGCGGTATCTCCAGATCCCGCTAACAACTTACTATTACCCACAAATATGAGGTTCGTGAGCAAGTCGCCATCCTTCTGCTAAATCAAAGAGACGTTTATATCCTTTCCAAAGAACATAAGGTCCTGGTTCTGGGTCATTTTTTCTTGCTAAATGGCCTCCAAGTTCATGAAACAGCTTCTTTTATGTTGGGAACTACACTTGGACATGGTTTTCTGTGTATTTTAACGTATAAAACTTTCCATTCCTCTTCAGCTAATAAGGTAGTACATGGTAATGTTGGGTTAGCTCTTGCAATTGATGTAATAAAGAAGATCCTCCAAGCAATAATACTCACAACTGTTAGATATCTCATTAGTCTTTCTGCTATTCCAAGCCTACATTCTTCAACTTTGAGACCGGATTTAAAATTTTATGTAATATCTCTATTTTCCATCTAAGGCAATACCAACTAATTTTTTCAACAGCTTCATCGAAAGTATTAACTGAAAGATTCGTTAATAGCATCCATTCTAGCGGTTTTTTTTAAGGGAAGGGGAGTTTTCTCAACAACATAAACTGCATAAAGTGGTAATTTAGGTAGTTCTTCCGTCTTATGCCTAATATTATTCTTAGATGGATTCATCATAAACTTTCCAAATCTAACTTCCAAACGTGCTGTTCTTTTTGGCTTATTATCTTTTACAGGAACTTCAACTTCTACCGTACCTGCACAATGAGAGGATTTAATAAATGCCCATAACTTCTGCTCACCTTTTTCAGGATATCGAGATTTTCTATTTACTGCTCTATCTCTGCATGCTCTAACTAGCACTGCCGAATTAAGATTATGTGCAAGCTCAAAAAAGTCATATATATCTGCTTCTCTATCGCATACAGTTATAGTCTCAGTTTGAGTTGGATCAATAATATTATTTGTTTTTCTTAAAGTTTCCAACCACTTTACGCTTTCTTTATCTTCAATGCGATCGCTCTTTTTTTTAAGGTTCTCAGTTTCTTCAGGTCTTGAATAAACTTTTTGATCTAGTATCCCTAGTACCAAACCTTCTATACTAACGGCAAGAGCTGTATGCATTATAATACCTTTTGCAGTATCATAACTGGACAAATTTGCTAATCCGCTTGTTTTTTTATGGTTATTATATACAATGTAACTGGTATCTTGAATGACAAGAACCCTCTTGTGAGCTTTTGTTCTCTCAACCGTCTTATTAATATGTGTAGCTAAAATATCACTTTCTTTTACATTCTCATTTTGAAAAAAACGTTATGCTGCTTTTGCTTCTGACCAACTTTCACATGCTTGATTAATCTAACTTTCAGGTAATTTTGTCAAACATATCAGCAATCTTTACTAATCGCTCAGTTAACCTTTTATCTCCAAATTCATTTTTAGCCCATTCACTACTTTTACTTGCCATTTTACACCCTCAATATTTGCAAACTTTAATATTGTAATATTTTACTTTTTAGTCCATTTATATTTGTGGGTAATAGTAAGGAATGACACCGTCTTGGATGGAAACCAGTGTCAGCTACTTTCATGACACCATCACAAGGTGAAACTGGATCCCAGTGTCTGGGCACTGGGATGACAAGAAGAGAGCACTGGAATGACAGGAGAAGGGGGGCTACTACCGTCATAAAGGAACCAGTGTCAGCTACTCGGATGATACCTTTTTCTACTTAATTTGGGTTATGCAAGAAGTCTATTCGCGGTATAGATTCCGCTAACACGTAGCGGGATGACGGTTGTCGGTAAGCCTAAGTCAGTTTAGCTATATGCTTTTAATTCCCCCAAAAGGAGAATTAAATATGTGAAATTCTAGTTGATATAATTTAATGAATGGTTAATTTTAACTATTAATTTATTTGAGAGATTTTAATAATATTTAACCCACTCGTTTTTCTATTTTCCATATCGTGATGTGCTTGAATTATTTCATCAAATTTATATTTTTTATTGATCCGTACAGTTAAAAGTTTTTTTCTTATCATCTCGAAGATTTCCATTGTGGTAAGCACTAATGTGAATCTATCATGCTTATAATGATATATTAAGGTTCCAGTTGCAAATAACGAACGTGAACTAAGTAAAGAAAAACTAATAGGAGCGTTACCTGATATCTGCCCATAGGAAACGTATATGCCGAACCTGCCTAAAGATTCAAAAGAGAGCTTGCTTGTAGCGTAACCTATGGGGTCATATACTGCACCTACTCCTCTGTTTTGCGTAATCTCCATAATTTTAGAAACGAAGTCTTTATCATTGTAGTTTATTGCGTATGTGCAGCCACTTTGTAAAGCTATCTTCATTTTTTCATCAGAGCTTACAGAACCTATCACTACACCTTTTTTATCCTTCGCCCATTGGCATATTATTTGTCCTAAGCCACCATTAGCCCCATGAACTAGCACGAAAGCACCAGGCCTAACTTTATAAGATTGATTAACTAAATAGTGAGCTGTCATACCTTTAAACAGCACTGCAGCAGCAACTTCATCAGATATGTCATCTGGAATTTTTATCAGATATTTCTGGTGTATAATGCGCTTTTCACAATATGCCCCTGGAGGAGCTGTGCAATATCCAACTCTATCTCCGACCTTCAACCCATCACTGATTTTTTTACCAAGCTTTTCAATAACTCCCACTGCTTCCACTCCAAGCACTGATGGTAAATTTTTAATTTTGCGTGTACCTTTTCTGTGCTCTAAATCATAACGATTTAAGCCGATAGTTGTGTGACGCACTAAGACTTCCTCGCCTTTTGGCTCACCTATACTCTTATCTACAAATTCTAATACTTCTGGTCCCCCAGTTTTTTTTATTTGTATAGCTCTAACCATGGTGAATGTAAGATAAAAACTTTGATTATGTTATCTAACAATTAATATTTTGCAAAATGTTATTTAGAGTTTATATACTACATAAGTGTATATTAATAGTTTTAAGGTATAAATTATAATGAATAGAGAAACTTGGCTTTATAGTGTTTTGTATAATGTGTTGTACAAAGTGGATGAAGATAACGATTTAGATACTAGTAATATAATAAAAAAAATAAAAGAAAGGCTAGAAAGTGGAATGCGAACTTCAAGCAAAGAAAACTATTATGAATATTTATATGCTTCTTGGGAAAAAAAAGGTTTTGATATTAATCACAAATTTGATTTGAAAGACTATGATGGCTTTCCAGTAGATAGTCTTTTTTCTATTGCTATTAATCACAAGCCTCACGCTTTACCAAATCTAGCGCAAGTTTTAATAAAAGCAGGGGCTAACGTGCAAAATGAGAAAGGATATTTACATGCCTGCGCTTTGACGCGTTCTCCAGATGTGTTAAAGGCTCTCATAGAAGCGGGGGTAAGTGATCACTGCCATTAAGTTAAGGAAAAAGTGTTAGAATGTATTATAAA
>NZ_QESS01000013.1:0-14927 GCF_009012935.1 Wolbachia endosymbiont of Nasonia oneida
CTTGTTAGCGGGATCTAGAGATACCGCGAATGAATCGCGGTATGACGTGTTGAAACAATCCGATAAGGTAAGCCTCGTCATCCAGCTACGTGTTAGCGGGATCTAGAGATACCGCGGCGGTATGACGTGTTGCTTGGGTCAGCTATAGTATTTCTTAAAATTAATAATAAATTTCTTGGCTAGCAAGAAGCTGTAAATTTTTTTGCGAGACCTAAGCCGCTTTTGATATAGCTAAAGGTTTACTGATGATTTGTCTCATTCCACTACCTGCTGACTTACTTTCTGCTTAGCATATCCATCAAATCAGATTCTTTGAGTTTACTATGGTCAACTTTACTGAACTTATTTACCATAGAGCTCATTTGATTATACTGCTTAATTAGAAGATTAATGTCAGTTACAGTTGTTCCGGACCCCTTAGAAATTCTAAGTCTTCTTTTGCCATTTAAAATATCTGGATTTTGCCTTTCTTTTTCAGTCATTGAGTTTATGATGGCTATATATTTTTTCACTTTATTGTCATCTGGCACACTGCTACTTAGCTTTTTTGTAAATGAACTAGGAATGAATTTCATTATGTTGCTAATGCCATCCATTTTACTCAGAGTTTTTAACATTCCCACTAGGTCGTTTAGGTCGAATTTACCTTTTTTCACTTTCTTTTGTAACTTATCAATTTCTTCCTGACCAACAATCTCAGCAGCTTTTTCAACCAATGAGACAACATCACCCATGCTAAGTATTCTTTTTGCAATTCTATCTGGATAAAAATCATCGAGGTCACTTAATTTTTCACCACAAGCAATAAATTTAATTGGACAATCGGCGATCATTTTCATAGAAAGAGCAGCACCACCACGTGCATCACCATCAACACGGGTAAGAATAATGCCGGTTACACCTATTACCTCATTGAATGATTTGGCAATGTTGACCGCATCCTGGCCTATCATTGCGTCGGCTACTAAAATAACTTCTGCAGGTGAAGCTATTTCCTTTACGGCTTTCAACTCATTCATCATATTATTGTCAATATGAAGCCTGCCTGCAGTGTCTAGTATTAATACATCATAATTATCGTTCTTTGCTGCTGCCAGTGCCCTTTTTGTAATTGTAATGGGCTTCTCATCTATTACTACAGGTAAAGTTTGCACATCTATTTGTTTACCTAGCACTTCAAGTTGTTTCTGGGCAGCAGGCCTATAAATGTCTAAAGAGGCAAGCATCACTTTTTTCTTTTGCTTTTTTAGTTTTAAAGCAAGCTTTCCTGAGGTAGTTGTTTTACCTGCACCTTGTAAGCCCACCATCATAATCACAGCAGGGGGTTTAACTGCTAGATTTAAGTCACTTTTCTCTGATCCGAGAACTGCAACTAAATTATCCTGCACAATTTTAATTATCATTTGTGCTGGAGAAACACTTTTTATGACTTTTTCCCCAATCACTTTATCTTTAATGTCGTTGATGAATTTTTTTGCAACTTCAAGTGAAACGTCAGCTTCAATTAAGGCTATGCGTATTTCACGCATGGCAAGATTAAAATCATCTTCAGAAATGATCGACTTTCCCCTTAGTTTACTAAATACAGAATTTAAACTTTCGGTTAACGACTTAAACATAATAGCATTAGTAGAATACTCATTAAAAAGAGAGAAGAAGCTGAAACAAAACTCACTGAGTTATAACTCAGCACTTCTTTAAGTTTAGTAATATTATTAAAGTATAAACCAACAAGTGGATTAGTCAAGTTTTGCACTACGCTGGCAAACATTTCTCTAGTTTTAGAGACTAACTGATTGAACAGCAAGATAATATAGGGTATGAAAGCTCTAAAAATCCAATCAACATCCATTTTAAAATTTACTCTCGGGTAAAATAACTTGCGTAAAGGAATAAACAATAAAGTGGTACATAGTAATAAATTAAATTGCGACCAAATATTTTTTGTGTTGTACGCAAGATTAAAAATTGAAGGCTTATTGTAAATAGGTAAGTAAGGATTGCCAGCAATAACGCATATAAATGCTAAAATAATCATAGTCATTTTTCCTCCCCCCTCTGCTAAAGGTTTTGACTTACTTTTCGCAATAAATAAATAATAAAGAAACTTGAGCCCCACGCTTAAATAAAGCAGCAAATTTAGAGTCTTGTATAAGTTTTTATACACTTCTAAATTAGCACCACTTGCTTCAATCTCGGCTGTAATGTATGATTTGCTAATAAATCCAGCGGTTCCAGGAAATGCAGCCATTGTAAGTATTGCGATTATAGCACACATGCCTTCCACTGACATCAGTTTGCCTACTCCATTAAAACTAATTGTTTTTGTTCGTGAAATAATCGAATTGCTGACCACAAACAATAATGATTGATAAACAAGAGAGAAGATTATATGCAGTATCAAAATTGGTATTGCTTTTTCCGAAGGGCTGAGTAAACCTCCTGCAATAATCAGCAAGCCCATTTGTCCTACAACGTTATAGCATAAAAATCTACGAATATTTTGCTCGAGAGAAGCAAATATAATGCTGTAAATTGCAGTGATGGTGCCTACAAGTGCTAACATTTCAGCACAATTTTGCCATAGGTTATAAGTGTGTAAAAGCATCACTAAAAAAGAGACTTTAGTGGTAAATAAAGAGAGATATGTAGTGCCATATAGCGATGCAGCAGGATATGCATCAACAACCCAAAACGAAAAAGGAAAACAAGCGCAGTTTATCAATAAACCCAAAATTATCAGGTTAGTGCTTTGAAGTGCCAATCCTGCTATTAATATAACTCCAACCAAAAAGTGTACACAAGCGTACCTTATTGCAGGTCCACTATCTCTACGGCCGGCTGCGATAGTAAAAAATGCACTGACGGTCATTAATTCACAGAATATTGTAACCAATATTATCTGCTTAGATAATATTGCACTGAGTGAACTGATAGTGTAAGCAGCAAAAGATAGCATTTCTGAAAAGCTTAAATTTTTTGCTGATAGAACAATTAAAAATGCAACCGATAAAAAAGATATTAGTATGATACGAAAAGATAAATCAAAATCTAGAATTGGGAGAGACCAATTTACTGCAATGCTCAAATTTTCGGGTAACTTTAGGACTATAACTATTAATACAGTCAGTAGAAGTAACAGTGACGATTTATAAAGTTGCACAATAATTTAAACCAATATGGTTTATGCTATCTCAATATGTAAATAAAATCAATTTGCATATTAACCACTAATTAAACTAATTATCATATAATTATATCAGAGTTTAGAGGGTTATAGAGAAACCGGTCAGATTAGGTTTTTAATCTAATCTGACCGATAGCTTTAATAGTGAGGTAAGCTTTAATATAGCACTCCTAATTCATAACGCTACACTCGTGCATAATTTATTTTTAATTTGTGCACGAGCGTTAGTAAATTATTTACTTTTTGAAATAAAATTTGGCATCACTTTAATATTGAGACTTAGTAAACCTCAGTAGGTCTGCCAGTTGGGCCCATAAGAATTATTTGCTCGCCTTCTCTTAAGTGTCTGCATAAATTAGTGGAGCCGCCGATTTCCAGCACAATAGTGGAAATAATTCCTTTTTTTTTGTCTACTTCAGTGCCGGTTACGGCTATACCTTCCATAGCAAGGTTTGTATTATTGGCTTTTCTGCCATTGGTTTCAAAATTTTGCAACCTAAAAAATTGTCCAGGTTTAAAATTCTTTGCCGCAAGAGGTGCTTTAATCACTATTTCTATCACTTTATCTGTTAAATATTGAACTTTTATGACTTTTGCAGTGAATTGCTCTTTGATTCTATTGAAGAATTCTTTATTAGCCAGATCTTCAATGCTTGACCACGCATTTTTTTTCTGGCCCACAACATCACACACTGGAATGACAGAAACGAAGCTATTAACTCTATTCAAAAGCTGGGAAATAATAGGGTAGCCGTTCTTAGCACTTGCCATAGCTTTCACAACGCTGCCGCTATACGAAGGATGAAGATCACCAAAAAAGCTAATTGTTTTATTGCCTTGCTTATATACTAATATTCTATCTTTATTTTGCATTTTAGGAGAAAATATTGGATCTATTTCTTTTCCCAATGAGTTCAAATGAGTAAAATACCCATTACTTAATTTAAAATGCTTTTTATCTTCTGTTGCAATAACTGTATTTGGCTCAGTACCTGCTGCTATAAAAATAGAACGTGCTTTTATACGTTTGATTTCGCCGGATTTTGTGTCTATCAGTTTTATTGACTCAGCATGGTTATATTTATCCGTCACAACTTCAACTGGCTCTAAGTTTTCAATAAAGTAAATTCCTTCTGACAGTGCATTTTGCACCTCTTCGCTATTTAATCGATAACTCGGTGAATCTTTTAGCTCTTTTCTATATACAATTTTCACTCCCCTGAGGCTCTGCATTAATTCCAATATTTTTGCTTCTCTATTCTCTTTTTTTGCTAATTCTTGCTCTGCTTGGATCAACTTTGCGTGCGATATAAACTCATTCGCAATTTCGCGTTCTTCTTCTGTCCAATCTTTTTCAACACAGTCCTTTCCATACTGATCAACTAATATCTCATAACGAAGAAGAAATTTTTCTACTTGAATTGGATAATACGCTAAAGCTTCAGTGGCAGTGTCAATCGCAGTAAGCCCCGCACCTATGACAACTATCGGCATACGAACTTGCAGATTTGCTATAGAATCAAATTTAAGAGCGCCAGTCAGTTGTAACGACATCAGAAAATCAGATGCCATGCGTACTCCACGAGCTAGTATATTCTTTATTTTGATCATTCGTGGCTTGCCAGAGCCAAGTGCTAGGGCAATGTGATCAAAACCCAAGTTGAAAGCATCATCAACATTAATCGTGCCACCAAAACGAATGCCTCCATAAAGTGCGAAATTCTCACGTCTTTCCAGCAGTAATCTAATAATCTTTAAGTAATTCTTATCCCACCGAGAAGTAATACCATATTCTGCCACCCCACCAAACCCTCCTGCCACGCGTTCACTCAATTTTTCGTGTTTGAAATCTTTAATTAGCTGGAAATTATCGATCAAAGGCTCAATTTTTAGTCCATCAATGGCGATAACGTTATGCCCATCATTCAACAAATGATGAGCTAAATTAAAACCAGCAGGACCAAGGCCTACAACTAGAACGTTTTTTCCAGTGTTTCCTCTTGGCAATGGACACTGAAAATTTAAAGGATTCCAACGGCTGAGCAGAGAATATATTTCAAATCCGTACGGTAAACTGAGCACATCATCCAGAATCCTTGTTTCAATTGCTGGCACATTTACGGGTTCTTGTTTTTGATATATGCACGAATTCATGCAGTCATTGCATATTCTGTGTCCAGTAGCCGCGCATAATGGGTTATCTATCATCACAATTGCAAGACTTGCTATGCTGTACCCTTCGCTTTTCACCAGATTCATTTCTGATATTTTCTGCTCTAGTGGGCAGCCGTGCAGTTCAACTCTAAGTGGAGACTTTTTGAAAGTATTGTCATCATTAATTAGCCCCTTTGAGCAGCTATCCTTATTTTGCTTATGACAGAATATGCAGTAGTGAGCGTTATCTAATGCTTTATTCAAACTCACCTTTTTGCTTGTTAGATCAAAACCGTATCGTCTTTTTACTTCATTTGAATACAGCACTTCAACTTTGTCTACTTCTTTTTTAGAAAATGGTATGAGATTTTCATGGTCAATTTTCCTATGGATACTAAAGAGTATACTCTGTTTATTTTTTACTCTCCACACTGCATATTGTGCCGCAAGTTCTATTTCCTCTTTGTGATTTTCTTTATCTTCAAACCAATGCATCACCTGCTCAGCAAAATTTTTTTCTGTTGTTGGCAAAGTGAGAAAATGACTTAGTTTGTTAGTAATATCTATATTCGCCACATTAGTGTATTTCTTCAATGCATAGCGTTGGACAAATAATCTTTTGCACTTATATATTACAGCAAAGTCGTTGTGCTTTTTCTTTAGCTCCTCTATTTCTTTTTCAACATTGAAAAGTTTTGCAATAAATTCATCAAGTAAGTACGAAAGGTCTATAATCAACTGGCTATCGCCAATGCGATTTTCTCTTGCTTCAATTAATGAACAAAACAAGCTTTCATCACATGATTTAATATAATTCAAAAATGTCTCATCTAATTTTATTAATCCATTGCGAGTATATAGATTCGAAAATGAGATTTTGAAATTCAGCTTCATTGCTATACTATAAAGTGTACATGCTGTTTCTTACAGATGAAGATTTTATTTATTTTGCAGTACTGCTGAGATTGTTGCTTCTGCAACTTTTTCTTCGCTAACAGATGCAATACACCTAAATTTGTGTACACCTAAACACACACTTTGAATGTTAGCTTGAAGAATCAATGTGTCCCCTGGAGTAACTGGCTTTCTGAATTTTGCATTTTCAATGGATCTCAAGTAAACAACTTTATTTTCTATTGTTTCTTTACCAAGAACACATATGGCAGATGCCTGAGCTAGAGATTCAATTATCAAGACTCCGGGCATTATTGGATGACCAGGGAAATGGCCAATAAAAAATGGCTCATTGAAAGTCACATTTTTGATTGCTTTTATACTTTTGCCAGGGTCGCATTCTATAACCCTATCAACCAAGAGGAACGGATAAGAATGTGGCAATATTTTTATAATATCACTGATATTAAATTGCATAATCCTACTCAATGCTTTGTAAAGCAAATTCAGGTATTTCCTTGTTTATATTGTTCAATACCACATCTGATAAATCAACTTCGTCCATAGAGTATAAAACTTGATTCTTTTTTGAAATAAATAGTACTAAATCTATGTTGTTTTTTTCTGCCGTTCTTTTAGCAACTTCTTTTATTTTATTAAAGACACTCTCTACTGCTTCTCTATAGCTTTCTTCTAAATGTAACATTTTTTTAGCGTAATTATCTCTAGTATTTACAGTGTGCTTATTAAATTGTCCTGTCTTTTCCTTTTTTGCTTCTTCTGACAAAAGGTCAAATTCTTCTTTTGATGGCTTAAGTTTTTCTAACTCATTTTCAAATTCTTGTTGTAATCTAGAATTCTGCTCCTTTATTTGTTGTTGTATATTTTGCAGAGCAAGAGATTCATTGATGACTTTGTCACTATCGATAATTGCAGCCTTTGTGTTCTGAGGTTGATATCCTACAAACTTATACCCCACAAATAAGGAAATAATTAAGGCAATAACTGATATAAATAACTGTATATATTTCATTCAAATCCCCGCTTCAATAGAAAATTTAACATTTGGTGATGGTATTATATCATAAGATTCCTTTACTAAAGGAAACCCGAAATCCAATCTAAGTCTACCAAAAGGAGAAAGCATTGAAAAGCCAAAACCTGGTGACACTCTTATAAGCTTGCTATCATAGTATTTCCCTTCATACTTCTTATTTTTATCATCTAAGCCACAAAGTGTCGCATAGTCAACAAATAGTGAGCCTTTGATACCAGCATAGTCATATAGTTTTGGTAGAGGAAAATCCACTTGCTGTGTTAGATTAAAATAAGTTTTGCCTCCTAATGAGCTTTTATTTTTGTCTTCTGCTCTTGGTCCAATACCGGAAAGGTCAAACCCTCTAATCTCATTACCCCCTTTAAAAAAGTGCTGGCCAATGTTTAGATTTTCATCAGTATAAGAAAAAATATGACCTGCCGCCATCTTAAAGCGTAGCGTTATATCATCGTCAATTTTGCTTAATATAGGGTGCGTATAAAAAGATAAGAATTCAGATTTTAGGAAATTCACGTTTCCTCCCAATCCTGAAATATCCTGACTTAAGCGCAGTAAATACCCTTCTTTTGGAGCATATAGATTATCCAGTTTATTATATGCCAACGTGTATCCCACTGATGAAATCTGATGTTTACCTTTTCGGTCCAGTATTATTTCAGAGATATCGGTGTCTTGTCCACCCTTATTATCCATGTGTATATGATTATACTTATAAGAATAGCGAAGGGAATTAGTTAAGTTCTCTGTGACTTTATATGATAACTTTGTAAAAAATCCCATATCGCAACTATCAAAAGTAGTGTTTGGTTTATCTTGTTTTTCATAAAATACACCCATGCCTAGTGACGTATCAGAATCGTTAAAATTATTTTCAACAAACTCTAAATCAGTAGAAAATACGTATTGACTTTTTTCAAGAGCAAAAGAGAGCTCTTTTCCAGTACCAAATAAATTACGGTCTTTGAGGTCAATTTTAATCAATGCTCCACCAGGAAGAGACACACCTCCTCCCAAATACAACGAAGTAGTGTTTTTTTCTTTAACACTTAAGTCAAGATTTACTGCATTATCATTAACTGCGTAACTATTTACTTTCACTGTTTCAAAAAAATCACTACTCATTAGTTTTTTACGTGACTTTTGAATCTCAGATATATTGTACGCATCACCTTCTGCTACACTTAGCTTACTTCTGATCACTTTATCTAAAGTGCGATCGTTACCATCAATTGTAATTTGATTTATATAAATCTTTTTACCCGGCAGCACTCTGTAGGTTACATCTACAACGTTGTCACGTTGTGCATACTCTGGATTAACTTTTGCAAATATGTATCCTTTTTCATTTAAATATTTGTTTATTTTTTCTACTGTATTATTAATTTTAACTCTATTAAATATCTTATCGTTTTCCTCTGTTATAAAATCCAATATTTCTTCTTTTAGGCTCAAATCCTGAATTTCAGTTTCAATATTAACCTCATTATTTCCAAACAAATACTGCTGTCCTTCGTCAATCAAAAAAGTTAACTCTGTTTGATTGTTATTATCAACCTCAACAATTGGTTGAATATTATTTTGAATATATCCCTTAGACGAATAAAAACGATCGAGCAATTCTGTGTTAATCAATAGATATTGCGGTGAATAATGATTTTCGCCTTTAAAAATGGCTCTAAATAACTTACTAAATATGTCATTACTATGTCTTTTAATAACTTGCTCTAGCTCATTTTCAGAAAAGTTTTTATTGCCTATAAATCTTATATCCTTAATTTTAGAGGTTTTGCCTTCTTTTATTTTGAAAATTAGATTGACCCTATTACTATCGAGCTTCTCCAACTCATATTCAATTTTAACGCCAACCTTACCGTTATTTCTATAAGTAGTGATTAAATTCATTAAATCGTTTTGCAATTTTGTTTCAGTGAAAATAGTTAGCGATTTTGACTGAATCACATTATTTAGTAACTCTTTGCTATTAAATAACTTATTACCCTTTAATATTATCTTGTTAATTAGTGGATTTTCTTGAATTTTTATTACCAAATTTTTTTTATCATCTATGTAAGCATTAACACTAGCAAATAACTTTGTTTTATATAGATCTTTTATAATTGAGTCTATATCATCGTCGTTTATATAATCACCAGATTTTAGTTTTATATAGAACCCTATTGTCTGGTTGCTTACCCTCTCATTACCAATACATTTGACATCTTTCACCTGCACTTTTTCCGCAGTTCCTAAAGCAACAAGCAGGGCAGGAAAAGAAATAAAAACCACTACCAGTATATAAAATAGCTTTTTCATATTTTATTTCAAAAAAGATCCCTAATATCATTTGACATTCCAGTTGCCATAAGCAAAAACAACACTAAAGCACCAAAAATAGCTGCATATTTTTGACATTTCAAGCTTAAATCCCTACGTATAACCGCTTCTATGATATAATGAAATAAATGCCCACCATCTAGCAGTGGTATTGGCAGCAAGTTAATTGCAGCTAAATTAGCTGAAATGATTGCCATAAAATATAGAACCATAATAAATCCCTTTTTAGCTGATTGTCCTGAATATTTTGCGATTTTTATTGGTCCACCTATTTCATTGATACTCCTTTTACCAACAATAATGTGAAAGAGAGCTTTGATCGTTAAGCACATAGTGTGGTAAGTTTCACTTACTGATAAGCTCACAGCCCCAAGAAAAGACGACTGCTTTAATGTATTGACTGAAATAATCCCTATAGTTTCTCTTTCTATTGTGTTGCCAAAAACGTCTTTGTCCTTGATTATTAATGGAGTTAAACTGGTCCTGTGCTTCTCATTATTTCTGCTATACTCAATCTCCATTCTTGTTTTAGGATTCGACATTATCACACGTGAAATATCTTCAAAGTATTTTATTTTATGCTCATTGATTTGTGTAATAGTGTCACCTGGCAACAAACCAGCTTGCTTAGCTGCACTACCTTCGATTACATTTTCAATCACCGGTGGAGTGCGATAATAACCTGCTATGCTAAAAAATATTGTAAAAGCTATAACAGCAAATACCATGTTTGCAAAAGGCCCTGCAAAAACTACTGCTGCTTTTTTATGACGCGGTTTTGTATGAAATGAATACAATTTTTCTTCTTCCGTTAATTCTTGTTGATCAGCTGGGACACTCGCTGCATTAGTATCTCCTAGCATTTTAACATAACCACCCAATGGAACAGCGCTTAATTTCCATCTAGTTCCAGACTTATCGTTAAAACCAAAAATTTCAGGACCAAAACCTATGGAAAAAGATTCAACTTTAACTTTGCATGCTTTGGCAACAACATAATGCCCATATTCATGCACGAATACTATGACAGAAATTATTAAAGAAAATGATAAAAAATAATATATTCCATCGCTAAATTGATGGATAAGATTAGAAATTAATTCCACCTGTATATTTAGATCTTAACAAAATGTTAAGTATATTAAAATGCGCCTCGCTTGACAAGTATTTAGTTTAACTTTTAAATTAAAAAAAGTTTAATTGTAATGACAGATACCTCACTACTCAGAAGAAAATTAATATATAGAAGCTGGCATAGGGGTTGCAAAGAAACCGATATACTTTTAGGGCATTTCGCATTGAAATATCTTGATAAATTTTCCTTAAGCGAACTAATCGAATACGAAAAAATAGTTGATCTTGATGATTACGAATTATATTGTTACATAACTCGTAAGACAAACCTCCCTCCTGGCTTGAATAGTCAGATAGTCAATTTAATTGCTTGCTTTATTGAAGCTAATCCTTTATGCACTCAAGATTAGTGATAATCTTATTTACCTTATCTAGTACCTCAGTATATTCTATTCTTTTCTCGTTTCTATACTTTTCGCGCTCTTGATTTACTTCATCTAATCGCTTTGTTAATTCTAAAATTTTATCCTCAAGAATTAGTGCTGCAAGTAAGAAATTTAATGCATCCGAACCCTTACCTCCAATTTTTTGAGATACAGAACCAACTAGCTTGTCAAAACTATTAGCAAGGCGTAATAAATGGCTCTTCTTCCCACTTTCGCAAGATATTTTGTATGTGTTATTACGTATAACTATTTCTACTACTTGCATATGATGCTAAAAATTTTTACTGTACAATATAAACTTAAATTCCCACTTTTATCTTATTTATGGTATAAGTTTTTATTCATTTACCAAATCAGACAATTTTTTACTGCTACGAAAATATGTTTTAAAGTATTGATTCTTTGTAAACTTCTGTAACATTAAATGGCTTGCTTCTTTCAAGTTATAACTTCTAACTGAAAAAGAACCAAATCCCCTAATTTCGACTCTATTATGATGTTTCAATGTGTTTGAAAGTATCCCAAAAAATCTATCAACTATAGCTGCTATAACAATCTTATCTAAAAAAGGATGTCTTTTTGCTACCCTCGCTATTATATCAGACTTTGTTGCCATTTATATGAAGCCAAAATAAGTAAACCTTATCACTTAGCAGATAATGCTATGTTATATTCTTCAACACCCAATACTTCAACTTCTATTTTTTCTGATATAGAGAATTTTTTATTCTCTGGTAAATGCTCTTGATCTATTAGAAGGGTTACATCGTTCTCAACTTCAACGACTAGTCCATTATCTTCTTTCTTACCTACAATAACCTGTATTTTATCACCTACCTTAACTTTCTTTATCAGTTCTTCAAGAGGATCATACTCTATTTGTTTTATTCCAAGATAAATTCTTGCCCGATTCACGTTAGCCCTTATTACTTTTGCTTCTATTTTATCACCTACATTATACTTCTTTATCTCATCTGAACCATTTTTAGACCAACTAAAATCTTTCACATATATTGTTCCTTCTACGTTCTCATCTATTTCAGAATCACCGAAAGCAACAGATACATATGAGCCGGTATTATTCTTCACTTCACCAGAAACAATAGAACCAGGAGGATATTTATTGATAAATACTTGCCAAGGGTTGTCTACACACCTTTTCATGCTTAAACTCATCCTACTCTTAGCAATGTCAATACTGAGAATTTTTACATATACTTCTTGTCCCCTTGTTACGAGACTACTAACTGGTAAATTACTCTTAACCCAAGTTATTTCTGACGAGTGCACTAAACCTTCAATTCCAGGTCTAAGCTCAACAAATAATCCATAATCTTCTATGCTTGTTACATAACCCTTATGCACACTATCAACTGGATATTTTGACTCTGCATCTTGCCAAGGGCTATCTTCTAGCTGCTTCACACCCAAGGAAATTTTAGCATTTTCCTTATCTATTTTTATAATTTTAACTTTTATAGTCTGACCACAAGTAAAAACTGCAGACGGATGACTTACCCTACTCCAAGAGATATCTGTAATATGTAACAATCCATCTATAACTCCCACTACATCTGATTCATGAATACCGACAAATACACCGTAATGAGTGATACTTTTTATTTTCCCTTCTATTATATCGCCTTCATTTAAAGATTCTAAAAATTTAATTTTTTCACCAGAGTGCAATTTTTCTAACACCAGCTTTCTTGATACTACAATATTGCCCTGCTTCTTATCCATTTTAAGCACGATGAACTTTTGTTCAGTTTCAATAAGGTGCTTCGCATCTTTTACTTGCTTCAAATCCACATGACTCAGCGGTAAAAAAGCGCTTATTCCGTCACCAAGATCAACAATAAAGCCACATTTAATTGAGCGTTTAATAACTCCGCTTACTTCAGCCCTTGTAACTGTATCTTCTTCCAACTTATTCCATTTTTCGTCCCTAATTGCTTTTTCACGACTAAGAACAACATTACCATGATAATCTTCAATTCTTTCCACATAAACTCTGATTTTCGAGCCAATAATGACCTCATCATTACAACCGAGTTCCTTGATCAGAATTCTCCCGTCAGATTTTAAACCAATATCAACCACAACGTCGTTAGGGTTTATTCTTGTAATTACACCTTCTACCACATCTCCTTCTTTAATTTTGTTAACAAAAGAATCTTCAAACAAGGTATTATCTTGATCCTCAAATTGGCCTTGACATATCTCTTCTATAAATTTGTTTGATGATAGCTTTCTGATAGTAACCGGTAGATTTACGACTGGATTATTATTATTCATACCTTTAACTTAAACTTTATTAGAACTCATATATTATATAATATTAACAATTATTGACAAGTAATTTTTCATTAACTCATTTCGAGAATTGTTTAAGCTATATAAAATATAGTGAGAAAATTATATATGTATCAAGAATATGCTATTTAAGAATAGCAAGTGGATTAGATCGTTCTCCAGAAGGTCCAGGCTAAAACCTGATGTTGATGAAATATTGGAAAAATATTCTATTCAAAACAGCAAGGAATCTATAGAGAAAATTGTAAATTCACAAAAAAGAATATGGGTAGAAATAGGCTTTGGCAACGGTGAAAATATGCTTTACCAGGTGCTCAATGAACCTGATCTATTATTTATAGGATGTGAGCCCTACTTAAAGGGGGTTTCTCGCTTGCTAACAAACATAGAAATACAGAACATAAAAAATATTTTAATGTGGACAGAAGATGCAAGAGAATTGATTGCAAATTTTCCTGATAACAGTGTTGAAAGATTCTTTATTCTCTTTCCAGATCCATGGCCAAAAAGAAGTCACAATAAAAGACGATTAATTAATACGGAATTTTTAAATTTATTAGCAAAAAAAATACTTATAACAGGGGAAATATTCATTGCAACCGATCATCAGGACTATGCAGAGTGGATAGCATCACATATAAAGCAGTGTAACTCTTTAATCTATAGGGAAGACGATTTCACAAGTTATACTCTTACAAAATACCACAGAAGAGCGCTCAAAGATCAGCGTAAAGTGAGGTTCTTTAAAGTAAGTGTTATTAATAATTTGCAGACTATGGATCAATAGAGTTTTTGCATATCTCTTTTACGTTAACTATAGATTAAAAATAATAAAAAAAGAGGGAGAAATAGAGTAAATTCCTTTAACTACTTCTCCTTATGAAGGAATAGACTTCTTGCATAACCCAAACTAAGTAGAAAAAAGGTATCATCCAAGTAGATACCGTCTTGCCAGTCAACAAGAAAATTATAAAAATTGAATCTAAATTGCCTAGGCTGTATTGTGGAATCAAAAAATACTTCCTGTTCATGTCCTGTGTGGCGGTACACAGATTATAGTTAGTGGATATGTTGATAAGTAAATTAGTTACATATAAGACAGCAGAAATTTACTTATCAACATATCCACTAACCAACTACATTCAATAAATTTGTGTAAGATACTATTTCACATAAGATGTGATAGAAAGCATTTTTTGATTTTAAAGCACTAAACCTTCAGCCAACCTCTTAGCCCTATAGTTTTTGATATGGTCTGGATCAAAAGCCTTCTTTGAACTTAGAACACCAAAAACAATATGGAGTAACTTACGCATCGCAGCTCCCACAATGGCCATATTATGCTTGCCTTTTTCTTTTAATCTCTTGCAAAAAGTCATAATAATAGGATTGTGATTTTTAGCTACTATAGCAGGGAAATACATCACTGCCATTAAGTTAAGGAAAAAGTGTTAGAATGTATTAT
>NZ_QESS01000014.1:0-14801 GCF_009012935.1 Wolbachia endosymbiont of Nasonia oneida
TTATAATACATTCTAACACTTTTTCCTTAACTTAATGGCAGTGAGGTATTGCCTGGCAAACTCTTAATTCTTGATTTAAAAAAGACTTTCCAAAGACTCCCCAAATCTAATATGTAATTGCTGTAGGCTGCATTTAGTAATATAATCTCATATTAAATAAGACTTTACTTAAGTTTATGCTAGATTCTCCGCTAATTTTGACAGCCATTCTTATATTTTTCATTTTTACGTTGTCATTCTTTTTTATAAGAAAGATATTTGGGTCAACAAATAAGAAGATAATAAAATCCTTTAGGAAAATTGTTCAGCAAATAAATGCATTAGAAACAGAAATGCAGAGTTTATCTGATGAGGAGCTTGCTGGTAAAACTGAAGAATTCAAACAAGAATTGAAAAATGGGAAAACGTTAAATGATCTTCTCGTACCTGCATTTGCAGTTGTGCGTGAAGCCTCTCGAAGGTTTCTTAACATGAGGCACTTTGATGTTCAACTGATTGGTGGAATGGTGCTCCACAATGGTATGATATCAGAAATGAAAACAGGAGAGGGAAAGACACTCGTTGCAACTTTAGCAGCATATCTAAATTCCTTAGAAGGGAAAGGCGTACACGTCGTAACTGTTAATGACTACCTTGCAAAACGAGACACAGAGTGGATGAGCAAATTATATAATTCTCTTGGGGTTTCTGTTGCGTTTATTACGAATAACTTGACAGACGAAGAGAGGAAAGAGGCTTACAGTGCAGATATCGTGTATTCCACAAATAACGAGCTTGCCTTTGATTACCTGCGAGACAATATGAAATTTTCTCAAGAAGACATGGTTCAGAGAGGCTTTCACTACGGAATAGTTGATGAAGTGGACTCAATACTCATTGATGAAGCTCGCACTCCGCTTATTATTTCTGGCCCGGTTGAGGAAAACAATCAGATATATAAGCATATCAATAAAATAGTAACCAAATTAGTTGACTCCGATTATGAAGTAGATGAAAAAGGTAGAACGGTATTCTTGACTGAAGATGGTATTTCACGAGTGGAGGAACTACTAAGGTCATACAATCTCATTCCTGAAAATTCCTCGCTCTATGATACTGACAGCATGATAATGACTCATTATATAGACCAAGCATTACGTGCATATAAGCTGTTTACTGCTGATAAAGATTATATAGTAAAGGATGGCAAGGTAGTGATTATTGATGAATTTACTGGGCGTATGATGGAGGGCAGGAGATATTCCGATGGTCTTCATCAGGCACTTGAAGCGAAGGAGAATCTTGAAATTCAGCATGAAAACCAAACTTTAGCATCGGTCACATTTCAGAATTACTTTCGTATGTACAATAAACTTTCCGGAATGACGGGAACAGCAGCAACAGAGGCAGAAGAGTTTCGTGATATATACAGATTAAATGTAGTAAAAATTCCAACCAATGTACCTGTAAAAAGAGTTGATATTGATGATGAAATTTACGGTACAGAAAAGGAAAAATTTAATGCTGTGTTGAAGTTTATAGAAGAATGCCACAAGCGCCTTCAACCGGTACTTGTTGGCACGGTGAGCATCGAAAACTCTGAGAAGCTTTCTGCGCTTTTGCAAAGCCATTCTCTTAAGCATTCAGTATTGAATGCTCGTTATCATGAACAAGAGGCGTACATAATAGCGCAAGCTGGGGTGCCAGGTAGTATCACTATAGCAACTAACATGGCAGGGCGTGGAACTGATATTCAACTCGGTGGAAATGCTGAAATGATCGCAAAGGTAGAGCTAAAGAAGATAAAAAATGCTGATGAAAAAGAAAAAAAATACCAAGAAATAGTCAAAAGAGTAAAAAAAGATAAGGAAATTGCTATAAAAGCTGGTGGTTTATGTGTGGTTGGAACCGAAAGACATGAAAGCAGGAGAATAGATGATCAATTACGCGGCCGTTCTGGCCGTCAGGGTGATCCTGGACTTTCTAAGTTCTTTTTATCACTTGAAGATGACCTAATGAGAATATTTGGTTCTGATAGAATGAGAAGCTTTTTACAAAAAGTAGGGTTAAAGAATAACGAAGCTATTCATCATCCATGGATCAATAAGGCACTCGAGAAAGCGCAAAAGAAAGTTGAAGCTAGAAATTATGATGTGCGGAAGTCTTTGCTTAAGTTTGATGACGTAATTAACAACCAACGTAAAGTTATTTTTAAACAGAGAAACAATATCTTAGGCAACGAAATTAATGATTTACTTGAAGTATATAGCGAAGTAAATGAGAGCGTAGTAGAAGGTATAATCCAAAGTGGCTATTATGAGGATTATATTGAAAATATAGTCAAAGAATTCCATACAAGGTATGGAATAACGCTTGATAAAGAAGACTTGGCAAAGTTTTTGAATAAACAAGAAGCTTTGAATTATATAAATGATAAGATACAAGAATTTTTTACTGAGAAAGAAAAATATTTCAACAGTCAGCACACTACAGATTTGTGGAATACGATCGTGAAGCAAATGATGATAATGACACTTGATCATTTATGGAGGGAACACCTTTCAGTTCTAGAGAGCCTAAGACAAAGCATAAGCCTACGTGCCATGGGGCAGAAAGATCCACTGAATGAATTTAAACGCGAAGCTTTCTTGATGTTTGAGTCAATGCTTGAAAAATGGAAGGAACTCACCATTCACCGCCTAGCGCACTTTAAGTTGGCAGATAACCAAGAGATAGGCAATAGGTTACATTCTGCTAGAAATAGCAGACTTCCCAAAGTCTCAAGAAACGACAAGTGCCCTTGTAATTCTGGAAAGAAGTACAAACACTGCCACGGCGCGGTTACTGTGGTGAATTAATAATTATGGTTGTACAGTTTGTTTATTTCCATCAACATTACTGCAGCTAACCTCACTTAGCTTACTGTTTAATGAATGCTCTGATGACTTATATGCAACCCCATAGGAAATTCCACCAACGATCAGTGCAGATGCCACAGTAATTACAACTATTGCTAGTGCAGGTAATGTAGTAGCATAAATGAGTGCTAATGGAGCAACAATGGCAGCTAATATACCTACAGTAATTCCTGCTGTTATAGCTTTAGGTCTATGAATAAATGATGGATCTGCACCATAATTTAGAGAAGTTTCGCTACTTTTGGATGTTGATAATTTAGTCTTGGATGTTCACCATGAGTGTAATAAACAGCATAATATAAAGGAGTTCTTCCGTCTTTATCTTGTGCATTAACGTCTGCTCCCTCTTCTAGCAAAACTTCTACTACTTGTGTGTATCCATTCTCAGCAGCATAATGTAAAGGACTTCTTCCATATCTGTCCACTACATTAACATCTGCCTCTTTTTTTATAAGATGTTTTACTACTTCTATATGACCACTATAAGCAGCATAATGCAAAGGAGTCCCTTTATCTTCATTTTGTGCATTAACGTCTGCTCCTTCTTCTAGCAAAACTTCTACTACTTGTGCATGCCCATGCTGAGCAGAATAATGTAAGGAGGTTTTTTCCCATTCATCTTGTACATTAACATTAGCTCCGTTTTTTGTTAAGTATCTTACTACTTTTTCATAGCCATTTTCAGCTGCTATAAGTAATAAATTGCACTTGAGCACTATAAACGTGTAATTTATATCAAATTCGTTTTTTTTCCACTCATCATATATAAGTTGATTTTCCTGCTGCAGCTTATCTTTAATTCTATCAATTAAATTTTCCTTACTCAGATCTGGACTACTGTTGACTTCTTGTAGTATTAACCTTAATGTCATTTCCTTCTCCAAGATATAAAATTTTATTATGGCATATGGAGTGGATTATGTCAATGAAAAACTAAGAAACTGGTTCTTCTTTTTTTCTATAGCTTTAGGTTTACCTACAATTTGAAAAACAACAAATTCGTCATTCCGCTACTCGTTAGCGCCTCGGCGGTATGATGTAGGGAAACCTTTCTTGGGTTAGCTATAAAGTTAAAATTCGACCAGGGCAGCCGCAATAAGGTAGCAAACGCCATCATGTCTTTAGGAGAGTTTGCTAATGAAGGCTCTTAAGTTGACGCCATTGCCTGAACGGATACGCCAATTTTTATGTTCATTTGTAACCGTTTATTATTTTACACCCCAGTCTTTTTCAAATATTGCTAGTCCTTGGTCAGTAAGTGGGTGATTAATTAATTGTCTAAGTACTTTTGCTGGCACAGTAATTGAATCAGCACCAAGCCTTGCAGCTTCTATTACATGCGCTGGGCTTCTCACTGATGCAACAAGAACTTTAGTATCAAAACCGTAATTAGAATATATAGTACATATATCTTCTATTAGCGATAAGCCATCATAGCTTATATCATCAAGGCGACCAACAAAGGGGGAAATAAAACAAGCACCGACCTTAGCGGCAAGCAGTGCTTGTCCAGGAGAAAAACATAATGTGATGTTAACAGGTATTTTATGCTCTGTCCATAACTTTTTACAAGAAATTAATCCTTCATGTGTAAGAGGTAATTTGATCACAACATTATCAGCAATTTTTGCTAAATTCAGACCTTCTGTGATCATCTCTTCATGGCTATCTGCAACAACTTCAACACTAACAGGCCCTTTTATAATAGAGCATATTTCACGCACTAAATCCTCGTATTTATCTTTACGCCCGGACTTTGCTATTAAAGAAGGATTAGTT
The DNA here is from genome assembly GCF_009012935.1 of Wolbachia endosymbiont of Nasonia oneida. NCBI lineage: Bacteria > Pseudomonadati > Pseudomonadota > Alphaproteobacteria > Rickettsiales > Anaplasmataceae > Wolbachia > Wolbachia endosymbiont of Nasonia oneida. The sequence continues at coordinate 4,677 of NZ_QESS01000014.1, forward strand.
GTTATGCCGTCAATGAACTCCTTTAGTCCTTTAATTTCATTTAAATCAACGCTATCAAGAAAAATTTCCATATTAATCTCCTATAAAAAAAATACCCTTGCAAAATCTTGTCATCCTACCGCTTGACTTACAACCGTATGAACTTCCTGCGTTGTAAACATCAAACAGCCGATAACACAACTGTACAAATATTGAGACATAAGAGTAATTTGTACCAAGAAAAAAGATGTCATCCCAGTGCCCAGACCCCTTAGACAATGTACCATCTTTTGATTTTGTCCATTCTGGGCGGGGTTTTCAAGTTCTTTGATCTTAAATACTACATCTACTTTATCAAGATCAATGTTGACTTCTTTTACTAATGTTCTAATAAGACTACGTTTGGCTTGCCAATCTAGGTCCGATTTAACACTAGAATAAAAGCCCTTTATGCTATTTGTAATAAGATTCATTTTCTGCCGTATTCCCTTTTACCTTTTTCTTCTCTCCTTCAATCTCTTTTAAACGTTACTTCATTTTTTTTATTGCCTGCTTAAAGTCTTCCTTACTTATAGTTAGTGCATACTTTGTTGCCGTAAAAACTTCTGGTACCCAAACAATTGTAATAAGTATACACAATCTTTGTCAACTATTTTCGGCACTGGTATATTGACCTTACCCAGAAAAAGTGGAGAGAAAGAAAGGAGTTTTTTCGGGTAAAATAAAATTTTGGAGGATTAGAAATGGTAAGAGAATATACGGCAGAATTCAAATTGGAAGCTGTTAAGCTGGCAAATGAACAAAGAAAGGTAGGTCAACCAGTTGCAAAAGTAGCAAGAGATCTAGGAATAAGGGATAGTGTATTAGGAAAATGGATGAAGAAATATAACGAAAAAAAGTCAGCGGCAAATGCATTTCCAGATGTAGCACCTTATGACAAAGAGAGATTTGATTTACAGAAAGAGTTAGCAAAAGTAACAAGAGAAAGAGACATTTAAAAAAAAGCCCTGGCCAGTCAAAAAGAGTAAAATATTTTTTCATAAAAGAGCATAGTAAACACTATAAAGTGCAGGAATTATGTAGGGTTTTCTGCTAGTGGCTACTATAAGTGGACTACAAGGAAAATAAGCAGTAGAGAATCAGCAAATAAAGAGTTATTAGCAGATATTCAAAAAATATATCAAGCTTCTAAATGTAGATATGGAGCTCCTAAAATTCATGCTGAATTAAAGGCTTTGGGTAAAAGTTGCAACTTAAAAACAGTGCAAAGTATTATGCAGAAAAATGGTATTCAGGCTATATTGAGAAGAAAATTTAAAATTAAGAAACAACAAACGGACAGTAGCTCCCAATATATTAGACCAAAACTTTATTGTCGATCAACCAAATAAAGTATGGGATTACTTATATAAAAACCAAAGAAGGATGGCTATATTTGGCAACAATAATCGATCTATATTCACGCATGGTAGTTAATGAGCAGTTCAATAAATAAACAATTGGTTATGGACTCTTTATTAATGGCCGTTAACAAGCGTAAACCTGCCAAAAATCTACTATTACATAGTGATCAAGGTTATCAATATCTCTTATCCATAAAAAACATAGATGAGTTATAAAGGTTGTTGTTACGACAATTCTGTTGTGGAAAGCTTCTTCAGTTCTCTAAAAAGGGAGTTACCAATAGACACCTCTCGGCACTCTAAACAGCATATCAAAACTGCTATATTTGAATATATAGAAATTTTTTATAACAAACAACGTCACTATTAACTATTGCATTCCTGAGCATTTTGATTCATCATTCTCTTTGTGAAAAACATTCCAAACTTTCTCTCCACTTTTTCTGGGTAAGGTCACATGTCAATGGCTCCATAAGTTCACATTCTATTCCCAAACTTTTTTTAACTAACTTTAAAATCATAGAAAATACTGTCGAAAAAGGAAGTTTTCTTGTTCGTGTAAAACTCAACACAATGGATTTTCTGAAAAGTTTTCGAGTATATTGCATTTTTAATTTGTAAGATAAGATCTTTTCCTTTTTGCATGCCTCACCTAAAAAAGACACATTTTAAACTTTTTTGTTGCAATAAAATAGAAACAAAAGTGCTGTCCCTTGCACTCTTTGGATAATTTAATGATAAAAAATTTGGAGAGAAATTTTATACACTATCGCTGATATTTTTCCTTAAGTTGACGCCATTGCCTGAACGGATACATGACAAATCTATCGTTTATCAAATCGTCGGTAAGCCTAAAGCTATAGCCATTAAGCACGATAAAGAAAATCATTCATAATCGCTATAGCAACTAGTGTAGACACTTGACGTTCCTTGTGATTTGATAAATAGAGGTTTTTATCTGACTTCACAACAAGGGCTTCTGGATGACTTTGAAAGTGAACATTACCATGCTTATCTTCAATAGCCTCTATTACCCCCTCACTGGAAAATGCTGCAACTTTATATCCAAGTGACTCCAATTTTCTTCTATTTTCTGGTGTATTACTTACTGCTCCTGAATGAGCATCTGGAAAATATGTTGAAAACCAGCCATTTTCATTAGGTATTAGGAATTTGGCTACTACTTCTGCTAAACGACTATTTGGAACGATCTTTATCTGCTGGAGAGGTACATCCTCTTTCTGTGGATTAGGTGCTGATTTTAAATGAGATCTTTGCTTCTCTTCATCACTCACAACACTCACTACTTCAATTCCCTTTGCATTCATTATGCCTTCACATATGCCAAGCAAATGAATTGCAGGGTTATCATCAACTATTTTTACAATTGCTTCAGTAACAAGCTGGCGATAAGGAGTGGGTGCTGAATGTAAATTATCCGGAATAAATATCCTATTTATTTTGTGCTCTTTAATGAATTGTGCAACTTCAACTTTTATTCGGTCTAATGTTAGCTTTTTTGCCAATGTTTTATCTTGTTTTGCGAGATTAAGTGACTCTGTCTGAATTTTTTTAAGGCTAATTATCTTATTATAATCAATCAGTACAGTCTTAACCACAAAGTTATTAAACATCTCATAGATATTTTGAGATAGCCCAAGTTCATGTGCTTCTTCCGTTTTCAACAAACCAACAACTACGTCATTATTTACTGTATTTTCTGCCGTCAAGACAGTTGACGCTGGTTCTTCTTTTCTGGTTACATGTTGAGATGCCGGTTTTTCACTAACGCCAGCATAAGTAATATTGCTTAATAATAGAACTATAATTAATAAGATATTAAATAGTTTATTATAATATTTATATACTATGACTTGCCTCCCTAATATTTATATTACGATATAGAGTATTTTATAACAAAAAGGCAAGTTTGCCAAGAAAGAGAAGGTGGCCTGAGCAGGAATCGAACCAGCGACACAAGGATTTTCAGTCCTTTGCTCTACCAACTGAGCTATCAGGCCAACTGTATACTTTTATTTTTAGATAAAAAATGTTATTATGTCTATCAAAAGTTTTTAAAGTAGTTTATAAAAATAAAGGATGAACATTAATGACAAAATAGGAATCTACCCTGGCACATTTGACCCTATAACTTTTGGGCATCTTGACATAATCAAAAGAGCGTGTAAACTAGTCGATAAATTAATAATAGGAGTTGCAGAAAACGTTAATAAGCATACTGCCTTTGACACAAAGCTACGCACAAGCATGGCTGAAAATGAAATCAAAGGACTAGGAATTGATGCAGATGTTATATCTTTTAATGGGTTGCTAGTGAAGTTTGCCAAAGAGCAGAATGCTTCTGTTATTATTAGAGGATTAAGAGCAGTGTCGGATTTTGATTACGAGTTTCAAATGAGTTGGGTAAATTATAAACTTCTTCCTGAAATCGAAACCATATTTCTTCCCGCTTCTGAAGATACTCAATTTATCTCATCAAGCTTTGTAAAGGAAATAGCAAGATTAGGAGAAGATGTTAGCAAATTTGTATCAAAAGGTGTTCAAAACGAATTGATTAACCTGAATAGGATAAAAAATGGAGAATAGTGCTTGTTGTTTTTTATTTCTGAATGGGTATATTCAATATATAAAATGTTATAAACTAAAGGAGCAGCATGTCAAAAGTGAGGGTTAATAATAGAAAAGTTTGTTGTCATGGTGATGAGAATGATGAGGGTTCTGGCCATCCATTAATATATTTAGATATGGGAGAAGAAGAGGAAATAGCCTGCCCTTATTGTGAAAAGACGTTTGTCCATGACTGCACTGTAGAAGCGGTTGGGGAGCTGACTAGGGATGACCTCTAATGGCACTTCTGCAGACTTAGTTTATGTAAATAGCAATAAGGGGGGCAGTAAAAATGAAGCTGTCCATGCGGTCAAGTACTCCCCCGTGGCCAGGTATCATACTTCCACTATCCTTAACACCGTAAGCTCTTTTAACAAGCGACTCAGTGAAATCGCCAAGTTGCGCTAGAATAGCAATTGCAAGGCCAATGATTGGAGAATAAAAAATTGAAAATAGACCAAAAAATATTGATCCAAAAATTGTGCACACTACTCCAGCTAAAATCGCACCAAGAAGTCCTGTCCAAGTTTTTCCAGGGCTAAGAATTGGGCAAATTTTAGCCCCACCAAAATTCTTACCAAATAGGTAGGCAGTAATGTCAATTCCCCAAATGGTTAAGACGAACCATACTAATGCGTATTTTCCCTGTGGTAGATTATATAAATATATTAATGAGGCGCTTGGTAGTGCAATCAATAATAATGCAAAAACGTATAAAATTTTATTTCCTTGGGTTAGATTATACCATTCAAAAGAAGATAAAACTGCTATTGAAAAAATCAATAGGTAAAACGATAAATCACTGAAATATGTAGCAAAAGAAAATATGAATAATATTACTATTGAGGACAATATTCTAACTATAAAATTATTATCTACCATATTTCTTCTCTCTTTTTGTATAATCTTCTAATGCTTTGCTCAAATCTTGACAAGAAAAATCAGGCCACAAAGTATCACAAAAATACAATTCAGCATAAGCTGCTTGCCATAATAAAAAATTGCTTAACCTTTTTTTGCCACCAGTGCGAATTAATAAATCCAATTTTGGCAAATCTTTAGTATATAGAAACTTTTCAAATTCTTCTTCTGATATACAATCAATATCTTCCTTGATAATATTGCTTATAGCTTGTGTAATTTCTTGCTTTGCTCCGTAACTAACTGCAATAGTGAGTAATAAACCATCGTTCTTACATGTCATTTCTTCTGCTTTTTTAATTTGATCCAATATTTTACTGGGTAACAGACTTAAATTGCCAATAAAATTCAACTTAATGTTACAATTGTAAATGAAATTGACTTTATCTTCATTAGTTAAAACGGAGTAAAATAAATCAAATAGACAGTCAGTTTCGTTTTTAGGTCTAAGCCAATTCTCCATAGAGAATGCATACAAAGTTAAGTAGGGTATGGTTAAGTCCGTACAATACTTGGCAATATCGTATGCAACTTCACTGCCCTTTTTATAACCATCAATTTTTACCCTTCCTTGATTGTTCGCCCATCTACCATTACCATCCATAATAATTGCTAAATGTTTCGGTAAAGATTCTTGATTCAACATTTAAATTTAACCTAATTTTGACTTGAGTGAAATTTTTTGGATTTCAATGGACACCTGGAAGGTGTCAGCTACTTGCATGACAGGAAGAGAGTTACTGTAGTGACACCAATAGTTGATACTTGAATGCAAAATTGGTGTCATCCCAGTGCTCCGACACTGGGATCCAGGAAATTTGATTTCAAACAAGTGCATCAGATAGTTGTATAGTAAAGACTGGATTCCAGTGTCAAACACTGGAATGACATCATTTGCTATGTAAGCTTTCTCCATATCATTTAGTGATTCAGTATATCCTTTTCTTTGATGGACAATTCACCATCAATTTTTTTTATATTATTATCAGTAATATTTTGTATTTCCTTTTTAGCACCATGAAAATCATCTTCTGAGATTTCTTTATTTTCCTTCATTTTTTCTGTTTCTTCCATAATATCTCTACGTATATTTCTAATGGCAATCCGTGCATTTTCAGCAAACTGATGCAATAATTTCACTAATTTTTCACGGGTTTCTTGTGTTAAGTCCGGAAGAGCTATACGTATGGTATTGCCCTCAACAACAGGATTTAAATTCAAGTTGGCATTTAATATAGCATTTTTCACTTCACCGACAACATTAATATCCCAAATTTTAATTGATAGAGTTTTGTTATCTATAACCGAAACGCCTGCAACTTGATTTAACTTTTGATGTCCACCATAGATATTTACAACTATACCATCAAGCAACGATGCGCTAGCTCTACCAGTGCGTACACCTTTAATATCATCATGAAAGGACTGAATAGTTTTTAGCATCCTGTCCTTTGTTTTAGTTTTTATTTCATTTAACATAAATTACCTAATGTTTACAATCTGAAACTATAGTATAAGTACCTTGACCCTTAATAATATTGACTATTTTTTCTCCCTTCAAAGAAAAAACTATAATGGGAATAGAATTCTCACGAGCAAGTGAAATTGCTGATGCATCCATAACTTTTAAATCACGAGTCAACAAATCCGTGTAAGAAAGCCTATCATACATTACAGCATCCTCATTTTTTTTCGGATCAGCGGAGTATACACCATTTACTTGCGTACCCTTTAGAATAACATCACAATTCATTTCAACAGCACGTAAGGCTGCAGCTGTATCTGTAGTAAAAAATGGGTTGCCTGTGCCTGCTGCAAAAATTACCACTCTACCTTTTTCTAAATGACGAATAGCTTTCCTTCTTATGTAAGGTTCACATACAGTGGCCATGGGTATTGCAGATAATACCCTAGAAGCTATTAAATTTTTTTCTAAAAAGTTTTGTAAAATTAAAGCATTGATTATAGTTGCAAGCATTCCAATATAATCACTGCTTGCTCTTTCACAACCACTTAAAGACGCAGATGTGCCACGAAAGATATTACCACCACCAACAACAATACATACCTGAACTCCAAGATTACAAACTTCAACTATGCCTTTAGATAACTCACCTATAGTCTCCATATCGTGACCAAATTGTTTTGATCCCATCAAAGCCTCACCAGAGATTTTAAATAACACCCTGGAATATTTTATTTCGCTTTTTTCATTTGTTGAAATAAACATTTTTTGCTATTTAATCTGCATCACCCAAAACAAGTAACTTGTAATTAGAGAGTTTAACAGCACTCAACTCGCTTGATTTTATAAAATCAGAAATCTTCATCTTATCATCCTTTATAAATTTTTGCTCCAGTAAAACAACTTCTTCATAGTACTTAGCCATTCGTCCATCTACTATTTTTTTTGCTACTTCTTCAGGTTTATTTAAGCTCCTCACTTGCTCTTCAATTATAGAACGTTCGTTGTTCAACTTCATTTGATCTAAATCATCTATAGACAAAGCTTCAGGTTTCATAGCAACTACATGCATAGCTATTTGTTTCCCAATCTCTTGTAACTTCGCCTTATCACCAGATGATTGCAATGCAATTAAAGCACCAATCTTACCTAAGCCATGCGCATCACCATGTACGTAGCCAGCAATAACTCCATCCTTAGCTTCTAAGTAACAAAGCTTGCTTAACTCTAGCTTCTCACCAAGAACTGACGTACCATTCATAATAGCTTCCTGCACTGTGCCAATGCTTTCATACTTGGCATTTTTTAACTCATCAACGCTAGTACAGCGTTCTTGATGAGCAATTGATGCTAAATTTGAAACTAACTCTATAAATTTCTCATTCCTTGCAACAAAATCGGTTTCGCAATTGAGTTCAATCAATACACCACAATTTTCAGTCAAACACATAGCAACGAGCCCATCTGAAGCTACTCTATCAGATTTTTTGTCAGCTTTAGCAAGACCTATTGTACGTAACTTATCAACGGCTTTCTTAATGTCACCATCACATTCTTCTAATGCTTTTTTACAGTCACTTAAGCCAAGCCCTGTTCTATCACGTAATTCTCTTATATCATCTGGATTCATCTTCATTTGTTACTACCTCCCTTTCTTCTTCTTTGTAAACTTTACTACGTCTCCTTTTAGTTTGCACAATACCACCTTCTTTTTCTTGAATAAACTCATCACCCCTTATATCATCAATCTTAACTCCAGATCTTGCTAGACTAGACTCTATTCCAGCTAATATAGAGTCGGTAGCTAATTTACAATAGAGCTCTATTGATTTTCTTGAGTCATCATTTCCAGGTATTAGATAAGTAATACCATCTGGATCAGAATTAGTATCAAGTATTGCAACTATTGGAATTCCTAACTTTTTAGCCTCCTTAACCGCTATATGCTCTTTATTAGTATCAATGATGAATAAGATATCAGGAATTGCTCCCATTTCTCTAATACCGCCAAGCGCCTTATTAAGCTTTTGCTTTTTCTTTTCAATGTTCCCCAATTCTTTCTTTGTTAAAACGCTATCCTCGTCATTTAATATTTTCTCATATTGCATCAAGGTTTTTATCGAAGAAGAAACAGTGTCCCAATTAGTAAGCATACCGCCAAGCCATCGATGATTCACATAATATTGACCACAACGAATCGCTTCACTTGCAATAATATCAAAAGCTTGAAATTTTGTACCAACAAATAGAATGCGACCACCTTGAGATGCAACGTCATATAAAGCCTTCATGGCCACCTGTAGCAATGGTAATGTTTTTCGCAAGTCAATTATATGTATACGATTTTCTTGATGTACCCCATATATATATGGAGCCATTTTTGCGTTCCAGCGACTAATTTTGTGACCAAAATGTACACCAGACCCGGCTAAATCACGCACAGTGACTTTAGGCAAATTTGTCATATATCATTCCTCCAAATAGTTTATCTTCCATGGCATAACCCTAATGGGACTACTTGTACAAGCCATGTGTGAAATTAAATTATTTACATAGTAATAGAAAAGACAGCAAAGCGCAAACAAAAAATATTGACAAAGGGCAACATGTTTATTAGCTTTAAAGTTGAAGCCCGAAAACGCTAAAAAGAAATTAGGGGGGTGTAGCTCAGTTGGTTAGAGCGCATGCCTGTCACGCATGAGGTCGTGAGTTCAAGTCTCATCACTCCCGCCATATTAGTTTTAGCATAACTTAGAATTCGCAGTATTATTGCCGGTATTGAGAAACGCCTTCACCAAACTTGACATGGCATGGTATTGTAATTAATACTTAAATAGGTTTGTTTTTATCATTAACAATTAGGATTAAATATGCTCATTTCTGAAGTTTTTGCAGCAGATGCAACTAGCAATACATCAAGTATCGGCGCATCTTTTGCTAGTTTTACTCCATTGATTTTAATATTTGTGGTATTTTATTTTCTCATTATTCGCCCACAACAAAAAAAACTAAAAGAACATAGAAGGATGATAGATCAAATAAAACGTGGTGATACAGTCATTACTTCTGGTGGAATAATAGGTGAAGTTAATAAAGTTGATGAGGCAAATGCACAATTTATAATAGAAATAGCACCAAAAGTTGAGATAAAAGTCCTAAAGTCCGCTATATCTGAGGTTTTAAGCAAAGAAACTCAAAAAGTAGCAGCTAAACCAATTAAAAAGGTAAAATCGAAAGAATGATAAAAAGAATATAAATCAACCAGTAATAAAGGCAAAAATGCTTAACATGTTTAGAAAAAAGTTTGTTTGGTGATCCATTTGTGTGCGGAATATTTGGTGTAGTAAGTAGCGGTGATTCAGTAATACCAACTTTACTAACTGGGTTGCAAAAATTGGAATATAGGGGATATGACTCTTCAGGTATAGCAATCATAAACAACGAAGGTAAGATAGAAGTCAAAAAATCAGAAGGTAAAGTCAAAAGGTTATGTGAAGTTGTTGATGACAGCAAGATGTCTCACAGTACAGTTGGTATAGCACATACTCGCTGGGCTACACATGGAGTTCCAGGCCTTAAAAATGCTCATCCCATTCGTACAAATAATGTTGTTGTTGCTCATAACGGCATAATTGAGAATTACAATCTGCTAAAAAAGGGCCTAGAAGAAAGGGGCATGTCATTCCCACTGCCATTAAGTTAAGGAAGGAATGGTAAAAAACGAACCAG